>DASPOR010000141.1 GCA_035625915.1 Alphaproteobacteria bacterium
GCGGCAAGGCACGGGCGACGCAGATCGAGCTGTAACCTGTGAAGGTGCCGACTTCGATCGCCTTGACAGCGCCGATAAGCTTTACGATGAGGGACATGAACTGGCCCTGATCGGGCCCGATCTGCATTATGCCAAGCGGAAGCTTCCGCGTTTCTGTGCGCAATCGCGCCAGAACCTTGTCCTCGCGCAGCGAGACATCGAGGAGATAGTCGTAGAGTTTGTCCGTAAGCTTGAGCGAGCGATTGGCCACGTGGATCCCTCCTTGTGACATGCGAAAGCGGTCGTTGCGTTGCGGGCCATTTTGTCGCACCCGCTTCGCCAGCGAAAGAGCGCCTTCGGTGTCGCGATGATGCGCCCAAAGAAAGAGACGCCTGAAGTGGCAATCCTCAGGCGTCCCAAGAGGGCCTTGCTTCGGGGGGCAAGGGCCTATGGCAAAATTTCCCGACAAACCAATCGCTGGCGCCGGCAAGTGCCGCTGTCGTCGACGACGTCGACACAAATGTCAGCGCCAAACTGCAAGCACCACGTCGCGGCGATATCGTGTGATATGCGTGCATCTTAGCGAACGAATGTGACAATTGGGCGATTGTTCGGTGCGCCACGCGGGCCACAGCGGACTCGGGTCGCTCGAGTGGCGCTCGACTTCGTCGCCCTTTTCCCCTGTCTATCGCCGCAACAGACCGAACGCGAAGCGGCGGCCCATCTTGCGGCGCGCCATGAGATGGATCCAGAGCATGGCGTAGGGCTCGATCAGACGCGCGATGGCGAGTTCGCCCGCATCGACCGCTTCGAACCCAAGCGACGAGACCAGGTCGAGCACGATTTTTTTGCCCTCGGGTTCGTCGCCGGCAATGAACATCACGGGCTTGCCGGCAGTGAAACTGGCGTCGGCCATGACCTCGAATCCGACCTGATTCATCGCTTTGTAGACCCGAGCTCCCGGGGCGAGCTTCGCTACCTGTTCCGCACCGGAGCTGTCGAATCCGACGGCGAGCGATCCCTTGGGGCTGATCGGATTGGTGACATCGATCAGCACCTTCCCCGCGAGATTGCCCGCAGAGGCAATCGCGGCGGCGTTTGCGTCATAGGGTGTCGCCAGCACAACGACCTCAGCGTCCTTGGCCGCGTCGGCGACGCTCATTAAACGAGCGTCGCCTTTGATTGCGCCGACCGTAGCCTTGGCCGACGCGTCCGTTTGGTCTCTTGCGCCAAATCGAATGGCGTGGCCGAGCTCGGCCCAGCGCCGTCCCAAGGTCGCTCCGACCGAGCCCGTGCCGATCACGGCTATTTTCATTTGTTGCTCCTTTTACTAACGCATGCCGATTCCTAATGCCCGCTCAGGCGAGATTGGCCCAAATGGTCTTATACTGCGTATAGCTCTCGAGCGCCTCGGCACCTTGCTCACGGCCGAAGCCGGACATTTTGAATCCGCCGAACGGGGCATTGGCGTGATACTTGTGCCAGGTGTTGAGCCAAACGGTGCCGGCTTTGATACGGTCGGCGAGCCTGAGGGCCCGCTTCATATCGCCGGTCTGGATGCCGGAGGCAAGACCATAGGGCGTGTCGTTCGCCACGCGGACGGCCTCTTCCTCGGTATCGAACGGAATGACGGGCACGACCGGCCCGAAGATCTCCTCGCGGCTGATGGTATCCGTGTTCTTGGCGTCCGCGAAAACAGTCGCCTCGACGAAGAGGCCCTTGCCGTTGATCTTGCGGGTACCGCCGCCCGCCACAAGGCGCGCCTTGCTCGCTTTTCCGGCCTCGACATAGCGCAATACCTTGTCGTACTCGGCCTTCGACGCAAGCGGGCCGATCTGTGTCCGCGGGTCGAGTGGATCGCCTAATACCGCTTCCTTCGCCATCTTGGCGAAGCGCTCGACGAATTGATCGTAGATCGGGCGCTCCACCAGAATGCGCGACCCCGCGACGCACACCTCGCCCTTATTCCAGAACACGCCCCAGAACGCCGCCTGCAAGGCGTAGTCAAGGTTGGCGTCGGCGAAAACGATATTCGGGCTCTTACCGCCAAGCTCCATGGTGAGATGCTTGAGCGTTGCAGCACCCGTGCGCATGATTCCCTGGCCGACAGGTGTAGAGCCGGTGAAGGCGATCTTGTCGACCTTGGGATTCTGCACCAGCGCGTCGCCGATCGACCCGCCGGGTCCTGTAATCAGATTGTAGACGCCGTTTGGCAGGCCGGCATCGAGCAAGAGCTGGCCGAGGGCGAGTGCGGTAAGCGGCGTATCGGAGGCGGGCTTGTGTACGAACGTGTTGCCGGCAGCGAGTGCCGGCGCCAACTTCGAGCAGGACAGGACGAGGGGGAAGTTGAACGGCGTGATTGCCGCCACGACGCCAAGAGGCTCGCGCCGGGTGAGAATTCGCACGTCCGGCTCGTCCGTCGTGCGATAACCGCCGCCGAGGCCCGACATCGCCTGGCCGCCATAAAAGCGGAACAGGCTCGAGACGATCGGCAGGATCATTTCGCGGAAATCGCGATAGGGCATGCCCATGTCCATCGCTTCGCGGATCGCGAAGTCATCGGCGCGCTCATCCAGGAGATCGGCGATGCGGAACATTATCTTGGCGCGCTCGTGATGGGACATGCGCGACCAAGGCCCGTCCTCGAAGGCGCGCGATGCCGCATCGACCGCGAGGGCGGCGTCCGAAGGGGAAGCCTTCGCCACTTCGGTGATGACCTCTTCGGTCGTCGGATCGCTTGTGGTCATCGTGGCACCGTTCTGCGCATCGCGCCAACGGCCGTCGATCAAAAGTTGTCCGCGTGCGATTTTCTTGCGCTTCGGTAATTGAACGGTCGGTTGCTTCACGTCGTCAGGCATCGAATCACCTCCAGGTCAAGGTCGTCTCGAAACGAAATCATTCGGCGTGGAATCCGGCACCCGCGTGGGAGCCGTCGCAGAACGGCTTGTGATGCGACTGGCCGCATCGGCAAAGTGCGGCTTCCATGCCGCGGAATATCGTGTGGCCGGTGCCGCCGACGATCTCGTGGGGACCGTGCAAGAGGAGCGGTCCATCGGGGACCGGGTCGACCGAAAGCGGCCCGTTTCGCTTGACAAGTTGTGCGTCGGTCCCGCTCGCTTCCGGCTCTCCGGTCGCGTGGAACCCGATCCGGTGATGGCTTCCGTCGCAGTAGGGCTTGGCGGCGGAAGCCCCGCAGCGGCACAAGGTCGCGCGCAACGCCGCCACGCTACCGATCGTCGCTTCGGCACGGAACGCGAGCGGGCCATTCTCAAGCACACGGACTACATTGACTTGGGGTGGGGCTTCCGGTGCTGCGCTATCGTGGCGCTCGTAACGGATGGCACCTGAAGGGCAAGCCTGGGCCAACGCAGCAATCTCGGCCCCGCTCGCGCGCTCCGGATGAAGCCACGCACCTTCGACGTTGGGCACAAAGACGTCGGGACGGCTCAGCACGCAATTGCGGGAGTGAATACAGCGGCGCGTGTCGAAGAGGATGCTTGCGTCGGGTCCGTCGGCGCGTTCCACAAAGGGCGTGGCTGCGGCCAATGAGGCGCTTGTCGAGAATTGAAGATCGAGCCGTCCGTCGCGAAGCGGAGGACAGAAATAGAATCCACCGGTCTCGGCCTGAGTATGGCCCAGGATGGCGTCGCGCACGCCATCGGCCGCACCGGTCATGCGGTCAAGCATCCGTTCGGCGAGGTCGAGGTTGCGCATAAAAGCGATGAACTGCAACCCGTGGCGGCGCGCATTGCCCCATGGCATCGAGCGGCGCAGCATGAATCCGTCGGGGCCGAAGCTTTCCTGCTCGGTACGGCGCACGTGTGCCGTTTCCCCGACTTCCGCGAGTTCGGCGTCGGTTTCGGCATCGCGTCCGACGATATGGTTCCGCTCCGCGGTATCGCGGCGCAGGAGACGGCGGTGGAAATAGACGTATCGCTGAACGAGCGCGAAGCTTCCGCCCGCCCGCTGTCCACCGGCAATCAGTGCGGCATTCGCGGCCGCAGCGCCGACAGGATTGGCAAGGCCGTCTCGGAAGCCCGCCAAGTCGCGACCGTTCCGATAGCGAAAGAGAGCGGTCGCGCTCACGAGGGCGAATTCAGGCGTCAATCGATCGGTCAACGATTGCGCAGCGTCGAAAACCTCCGACGCGTCGTCGCGGGTGAGAAAGGCCCAAAGTGCAAACTGCGTTTCCGGCATGCCGGCCTCGCCTTGGCGGCGTACGAAGGAGCGAAGCCCCTCGATCGTAATCCCGAGTGCTGCCGTAAGCGGCGCGCCGATTCCGATCACCGCACCTTGGGGATCGATTCCAGTGAGCCGGGTCAGAGCATCTTGCGCGTTGCCGACCAGACGCCATTCGAGATTTTGGCCGAACGCGCCGGCCTCGTTCAGAATGCCGGATTGCGGCCCGCCCTTCGGAATGTCACGCTCCGCCACGGCCATTCACCCGTGCGACCGCGTCGTCACCGTGGAACCCGGCCGCGTGCCGCGCAACGGAACGAAACGACTCATCAGCACCTTCCTCGTTGTCGTTTTTCCTTGCGCCGCACTCAATGATCCGGGAAGCCGTCGGCCGTCCAATTCGCCAACACACGCTCCTGCAGTTCGCGCGAGTAGTTGTGCGCGAAAGAGCAGCGGACTGGCATCCGGTCGCCCCATTCGTCCGGGGGGAGGCAGTTGTAGACAACCTTCGTCGTGCGCCCGCCTTGCTTTTCGCTCGACTCGAGAAACGCCACGAGCGGACTGGTGGCCTCCTTGTCGAAGGCGATTTCACCATGGACGGGGTGGCAGCGTGTTGCGAATGCCCAGACGAGCTCGGCGGTGTTCGTGGGATCGATATCGTCGTTCAGCACCAGGATCTTCGGAATGACGGCGCCATATTTTGATTTTTCGAACACGAGCGTGCCGATCTCGCGGCAGAGCCGCTCCGCGTCGTAGCCGAGATTTCGCCGGCAATCCGCCGGCACGGTCACGGCGAGCCAGTGTTGAGCACTTTCAAGCGGCACCCAGGCCATGGTGGCGGGAATCCCGGCGGCGCGAATCTCCGCAAGCAATTCGGCGGCACTCGGAATGCCTTGGGCAGTGTGGTCCTCCTCAATCGGCTCGCCGGCGGCGACGACCGGCAGGATCGGGTCGTTGCGATGCGTGATCGCCGTCACGTGATAGACGGGTTTCGGGCTGCCTCCGCCGGGCCAGAGATAACCCGCATACTCGCCCATCGGGCCTTCCATTGCAGTTTCGGTGTCGGAAAGGTGGCCTTCGATGACGATCTCGGCTGTTGCAGGAACCTCGAGATCGACGGTTTCGCAGCGCACCACCTCGACCGGCTTGCCGAAATAGGCGCCCATGTAGTCGACCTCGCTCACATGCGCGGGGATTGGCATACTCGAGACGAACGGCGCGAAGGGCGGGCCGCCCTGGAACATCGCGAAGGGCATGGGCTTGCCCAGCGCCTTCCACATGCCGTGGATTTGGCCGAGATGCTGCAAGGGATGAACGATGCCCGTCATCCGGCGGCCATCGAGCAACATCACCCGCGCAATGCCCCAGTTGGTCCAAGTTCCGTCCGGCGTGCGCGCGACCACTGTTCCCCACGTGTTGATGTACCGGCCGCCATCGCCGTCATGGATGAGCGGGACGGGCAGGCGCATAAGGTTTGCTGCCTCCCCGGTCAGGACATTCTCCTTGCACGGGCCGGTCGGGATTCGGCGCGGCTTGATGCCAGGGCGCTGGCGCGCTTCGACCAGCGCCTCGACAATGTCGCGCCCACTCGCACCTGCATCGAGGCCGAGAGAAAGCGCTATCCGTGCAAAATAACGGTCCCTCCGGCGGCTGACACCGGCGGGTGCGCCCAAGACACGGAAGCCTCGCTCGATGCCCTTAATGCGCTGAAAAAGTGCGGCGGGTGCCCCGGTCTCGTAGCAGCGCCGAATGATGGCGCCAATCTCGAGGTTCCAGTCGACCTCGCGCTCGACTCGAACCAACTCGCCAATGCGCGCAAGCTCATCCAGATAGTCGCGCAGGCTCGTAAGGAAACGCGGTCTGGCACCACGCGAATTCTCAGACCCCAACTACGTACCCTCCCTTCACGGCCGCACCGCTTCCCAACCACGCGATACCCGCACGCAGGGGGGTCCACCACGCCGGAGCGACGATGGTTACGGGCACGGCTTTGTTGAATGAACGAGCCCGTTCAGAAGGCCACGGGGTTTGGCCACGGATTCGTATGACGCCCGGCCGTGCTGGCGGTTGCGGCGCTCGGCATCCTTCGGTCCAATCATCGTCCCCTGCCAGATGCCCAGGCACGCCCCGCAGAAACGGAATGCGCTTACATCACAACGTCTAAGCACAAGTTACGCCTGCGGATTTAGCGGCTAATTTAGAATATTGCGAATCACCATTCCTGAACCCGCTTTCAACTTTTAGTGAGTCCTAATGTCGGGCAGGAGTCGGCGGCGCGAAAAAGGGCGTCGGGCGGGACTGCATGAGGCGAAAGTTTCGGCGCAGATGTTCCGATGTTTGCCACTTGCCGGGTGGCATCAAGGTCTGTAGACACACAAGAGTCCCTGGTCCGGGGCGTAGCTCAGCCTGGTAGAGCGCCTGCTTTGGGAGCAGGAAGCCGGCGGTTCAAATCCGTCCGCCCCGACCAATAGATTTTATTAGATAATTCCCAATAATCGTCGACCTATCCACAATCGTATCCACGAAATGCATCAAAAAATCGGGCGGTGAGCGACCGAGATCGCAATTTCGTGTGGTGATGCTGTCCGATACGCTGATCTCAGCCGAGGTGTTCCGCGTTCGGGCGGCCGTCACGCGGACGCTAAGGCCGGGGGATCTTCATGCCGCGTTGTACCGCGGGGCGGCTCGAGACAGTCGCGAACCATCGTTTAACATTTGGATATTCTGAAAGTTCGATGCCTTGCCACTCGTGGCGAGCAATCCAGGGATAACTTGCGATGTCCGCGATTGAATAGGCGCCAGCGAGGTACTCCACCTCGCCAAGTCGCCGCTCGATGACGCCATAAAGGCGTGCGGCCTCCTTCTCGTAACGCGTAACCGCGTAGGGAATTGGCTCAGGTGCGAAGCGGCGGAAATGGTGGGCCTGCCCAAACATTGGACCGAGTCCGCTTACTTGGAACATCAGCCACGCGATTGTCGTCATGCGTTCCGCATGGGTGCTTGGCAGCAACATTCCCGCCTTTTCGGCAAGATAAATAAGGATAGCACCCGACTCGAAGACGACGAGGTCGCGCCCGTCAGGGCCCTCATGGTCGACAATCGTGGGGATCTTGCCATTCGGGTTGAGCGCCAGATATTCAGGCGCAAATTGGTCGCCATTCGCAATGTCCACTTTGAACACCGTATATGGCAGACCCGCCTCCTCGAGCATGATTGAAATTTTACGGCCGTTCGGCGTCGGCCACGTATAAAGATCAATCATCTAGATTTTCCCTCAGCGGGTCTTCCGCCTTC
The DNA here is from genome assembly GCA_035625915.1 of Alphaproteobacteria bacterium. Taxonomy (NCBI): domain Bacteria; kingdom Pseudomonadati; phylum Pseudomonadota; class Alphaproteobacteria; species Alphaproteobacteria bacterium. The sequence continues at coordinate 7,453 of DASPOR010000141.1, forward strand.
GAGGCGTTGCTCCGCGGCAATATGAATCTCACGTCGTAGATCCGCATTGGCTCGCATGAGCCGATTGAAATCGCGATAGGCTAGTCGGAGTAGTTGACAATACCCGATGGCAACGACATTTGCGTTTCGTGGCTGTTGATTGAGGAGCGCCAATTCGCCAAAGAAGTCACCCGTTCCGAGACGAACGGGATCGGGGGTGATTTGAACTTCTACCGCCCCGGATGAAATAAAGTACATGCTGTCGCCTCGGTCACCTTTGTGGACGATCATTTCTCCCGGCACTGCAAGGCGTGGGCGAAGTAATCTGCTTATCTTCCTGCGTGCTTTGGCCTCAACCGTGCTAAACATGGAAACGCGTGCAATGAGGTCAGCGCGTCTCAGGCCGAGATCGAGTTTCGGCCGCCGCTCTGCGAGGCGACGTCGGGACCGCAAATTGCGGCTCAAATCGTTAAATACCTCTGGTGTGATCACGGACTCGTCGCGAAGCCTCTGGTATTGCCCTTCCTCGAGGCCAATCGCTCTGAGGGCGAGAAATTGCGCCTGCAGCGCACGAGCGTAGGCGGGGTATTGAAGCACGACCGCTTCGATGGCCCTCCCGACATCATCGAAACGGATCGCCAACTCACCGTCCAATGTCTTCCTTGGGCCATCGCCAAAGAGTGGGCGAAGCTGAGACGCATTGAACTGGCGCAACTCTTGGATGACGACGCGCGCGGTAAGGTGCGCTTCGAACCGATCGGCGATCTCGCTTGCAAGTGGACGTGCGATGCCGAGGCGGCGCTGGACCTCAAGTAAGAGGCGGATTCGCGGAGAAAACGCCGTCAATTGTTTTGCCGCCTTACGGTATTCCGCAATTCCGCCCGGTTTGACGGCGTCTCGAAGAATGGTGACGTGCGCTACCAGTCGCGACAGCGCTCGGCGCGACATGGTGCGCGCCTCGAAGTGCTGCAAATACAGCTCCCGTTCTCGCCCGATGAGAATTTGGACGCTTGCGCGCAGACGCGGCTCGGCGGGAAGCTGTGCGTCCTCCTCCGCTATCTGCGCCGCGACGTCCTCATAGCGGCTGTAGGGTTGGAGAGCCTCGTCTATCGCCGCACTAACGACACCATGCTCACGCGCAATTTTTCCGACTTCGCCGCCGATTGTCGAGAGGTAAAGACCGGTCACGCGGTCACGTAGCGCAAGGTCGGCTGGCGATAGTCGATCGAGGCGAAGGAGGCGCATCAGCGGGCGCACTGTGGGAGCGCCGACGAAGAGGGTAAACAGGATAAAACCGCTCGCGAGGACACCGACGAATTGGCGCGTTTCCGGTGGGAGTGCCGCATTCTGCGTGGCTGCCAAGGCAAGTGCGAGCGAAACCGCGCCGCGCATACCGCCCCACAAGATGACGAGCTTGTGGTCTTTACCCACGTGTTCAGCGACGCGAAGAAAGCTTAACGCTGGAAGGAGGCCGTAAAGTGTAACCGCGCGTGCCGCAAATGCCGCAACGATCAGCAGCGCAAGTTCACCCATCTGATAAAGACTGGCGCCGGCCAGCATGTCCGGCACCATCATTGCTGCAAGCAGGAAAATCAGCGAAGTTGCCCAGAAGCTGATCTGCTCCCAGGTTCGAATCAGGACTTTCCAGCTTGAAGGTGAAAGCCGGCGCTGTCCATCGTAATTGACGACAAGACC
>DASPOR010000142.1 GCA_035625915.1 Alphaproteobacteria bacterium
CCGAGCGGCACCGAGAGGAATATCGTGATGGTCGGGCCGAGCAATGCGCCTGCGGTGCCGCCGGCACCGATGAAGCCGAACAGGCGCTTGCTCTGTTCGCTGGTGAAGATGTCGGCCATGAAGGACCAGAACACCGCGACCGCGAATAGGTTGAAAACACTGACCCAAATGAAGAAGACGCGCGCCACGATGACGGGTGCGACGCCCAGTGTCAGGAGCACCCAGAAGAGCACAAGATTGGCGGCGAAAAAATGATAGACGATCGGAATGAACCGTGCGCGCGGCAGCCTTGCCACGAGTGCCCCATAGAGCGGCTGTGCGGCGAGGAGTGTCACGAAGGTCGCCGTGAATGTCCACGGCAACGCCCTGAGCCCGCCTGCAATGCCCATCTGATCGCGGAGCGGGCGCAGCACGTAATAGCCAGCCAGAAGCATGAAGAAATAGGCGAACGACCAAAGTGCGGCCCTGCGCTCACCAGGTGTTGCCGGCATCAAATGCGCAAGCCGGCGCCAGGAAAATGTCACGGGGCCAAGTCCAGTTTCTGCTTCAGCTCGGCCGCACTCACCTCCTGGCCGTAGCCGGGCCCGCCGCGCTGGAACCGGCGCGCGTCCTTGAGATTGCCGACGATCACGGGGTCGAAGCCCGCGTCGCGCACCAATCCGGCGGCGACTCGCACGGCCTCGGCATCGTCGCCGGCAATCGGGATCGCAAGCTTGGGATCGGGACGGTTGGCATCGTGGGCGAAAATCATATAGTTGAGCGTATTGAACGCGCGCACCAGACGCGTTCCCGCCATGTATTTTTGGGACGTTACCCCGACACCCTCACGTTCCACCTCATCGGCAATGGCCCCGTCCCGTGCCGCAACCGCGTTACCGGCATCCAGGACGATCTTGCCCTTGAGTGCGTCATGGTAGTCGCTTCCGATTTGCGGCAAGGCGCCGTAGGGGACTGCGAGGAAGAGTACGTCGCTGAAAGCAATCGCCTCCGCCACCGTGCCGGCCTTGGCGAGAGGACCGAGCCCCTCGACCAGGCCGCTTAGTTCTTCCGGATGTCGAGACGAGAACAGGACCGGATGGCCGGCTTTAACCCATAGGGAGCCGATCGTGCCACCAATATGGCCCGAGCCAATGACGCCGATCGGCAATTTGGATGACCCGGTCGTTTGTGCGACGGCCCGACCCGATACGAGCGCCTTGCCAAACGCCAAGGCGCCGATGCCGGCAAGCAACGCGCGGCGGGAGCATACGAAACATTCATGCCTTTTCATGGGTCCTTCATCCATTCCGTTAATCCGATTACGCGAGCTTCGCATCATTCCGACGATGGGCGAGCATCACAATTATGTGAAATTTCGCATAGAAACTCATCACGGGGCGGCAGCGCTTATCAGCGGGGATTTCTCCATTCGTGTGGATGCCCATGCGCTCAAAGACGTGGCGGGGCCTCGGCGTTCGGCCGGCCACGACCCTGAAGAGGGCGACCGTCAGAGTCCATATACTAGCACTCCCCACACCGGGACATTCAAACGAACGCACGACTGTGTGGAGATGTGACGAGAGACGAGCCCGAAATCGGAGTATAATTGGGCGTGCGTAGGGTCGCGGCTCCCTGGAGGTCGGCGGCCGGAACGGTCGTTACATCCTTGGTCCGCGCAACCCTCGAACTCGCGGTTTGGGAGAAGCGAACATGGCTAGCGACCACCACATCCGAAATCCAATCGAGTGGGGATGGGATTTCCTCAAACAGGCGACGGCAGCGATCGGATCGGCGGGCCAAACGATCCTGGGTGCCGAGCAAAGACAGGACGTAGCTCCACCGGTCGTGCGCCGGATTGCGACGGGCGATCTCAGAGAGGTCTTGGCCAAAGGTCTTAGTGACTTCTCAGCCTACCGGACCGATGTCATTTTCTATTGCCTCATCTACCCCATTGCCGGTCTGGTTCTGGCACGTTTGGCCGCAGGCTACGACATGCTGCCGCTGGTATTCCCGCTCGCCTCGGGCTTCGCACTCATTGGCCCGGTTGCGGCCATCGGTCTCTACGAAATGAGCCGGCGGCGTGAGCAGGGTGCTGACATAAGTTGGTCGGACGCCCTCGGCGTGATCGGCTCGCCGGCAATCGGGGCGATCCTGGCGCTCGGCTTTGTGCTGTTGGTGATTTTTCTGCTCTGGCTGATCGTGGCGTATTTGATCTATGACGTCACACTCGGTCCCAAGCCGCCGGCCTCCATCGCTGCCTTCGTCCACGACGTGTTCACGACAGATGCCGGCTGGGCGCTGATCTTCGTCGGCGTGGGCGTCGGATTCCTTTTTGCCGTGCTGGTGCTGACGATAAGCGTCGTGTCATTTCCGCTGTTGGTCGACCGGAACGTCGGTGTGTACACGGCCATATCGACGTCAGTAGACGCTGTCCGCACGAACCCGGGCCCGATCGCCATTTGGGGGTTGATCGTCGCGGTGGCCTTGGTCGTCGGGTCATTGCCTTTCCTGCTCGGCCTCGCCATCGTCATGCCCGTGCTCGGGCATGCCACCTGGCACCTTTATCGCAAGGTGGTGGAACGCTGATCGGCGATCGCTCTGGCATGCCCGCCGAGCGGGACCGGCACATGCCGGCTGCCCGCCCGGCCTTGGCGTGGCTAGCGCTCAGTTCGGCATCAACACCTTGTCGATGACGAGAATAACGCCGTTGCTCTGATACACGTCGGAAATCGTGACCGTCGCGGTGTTGCCCTTTTCGTCGGTCACGGACAGGTTCTTGCCGCTCCCCGTCACGGTCAACATGTCGCCCTGCACGGTCTTGAGCATCGTTTTCCCACCACCGCTCGCGATCTGCCGATCGAGCGCCATCGAATCGAGGCGGCCTGGAACCACGTGATAAGTCAGAATCTTGTCGAGAGTCGCCTTGTTCTCGGGCTTAAGCAACGTGTCGACGGTGCCCGGCGGCAGCTTCGCGAAAGCTTCATTGGTGGGGGCGAAGACCGTGAACGGCCCCGCGCCTTCGAGCGTATCGACGAGCCCACCGGCTTTGACCGCCGCGACAAGGGTCGTGTGGTCTTTCGAGTTGACGGCGTTTTGGATGATGTTCTTGCTGTCATACATCGCAGCACCGCCCACCATCGGGTCGCTAGCGGCTACGGCGCCACCGGCGATCGACAGCGCAATCGCGGCAGCAGCGCTCAGCAATTTGATTCTCATGATCGATCTCCCTTTTATGACCGCCCGCGGGCGTCGGATTGTCCTCGGCCAACGCGGCCTACCTTTGCCTTACGCGCCGGCGCGCCGATCGGATGCAGCGATATTGCATCTATTTTCATCGATGGCGCGTAGGCCCTATGAGAAGCACGAGACCAGGGGTCGTTCCGGGATAGGCACCCATCCCTGTCGATTGATATGTGCGCAGTTTCACGGCACGATGCGCATCCGCGATTTCAATGGGACGGCGTCATGGACGATGCAACCGTCGCGCTATCCTCGCCTGACGCCTTGATCGAGGCCGTGGGACACGGCAGCAAGACCGCCCTCCGGCGACTCTACGAACTTGAATCGCGCCGGCTCTACGGTATCGCCCTTCGCATCGTGCGGCGTCCGGACGTCGCGGCGGACGTTCTGCAGGATTGCTTCATTCAGGTCTGGCAGAACGCCCGCAGCTTCTCCGTCGAGCGCGGCACTGGCGCGGCGTGGCTTACAGGCATCGTTCGCTTCCGAGCACTCGATGCCGCACGCAAGTTTCGTCGCGAGATTCCGACCGACGATCCAACGCTCGGCGACGCGCCTCTCGATTCCGACGCGATCGAGAAGATCGACGCCGCGGCGGCGGCGCGTGCGCTGCGTCGATGCCTCGACCTCCTCGACGAGCGGCAGCGGCGCTGCGTGCTCCTGGCGTTCGTGGACGGAATGTCGCACACGGAGATCGCTGAGCGTATCGCCGCACCGCTTGGCAGCGTCAAGAGCTGGGTGCGGCGGGGCTTGCTTTCACTGCGGAGTTGTTTGCAATCATGATTCCGACGAACGAGGAAGAGCTTCATACGCTCGCCGGAGAATATGTGCTTGGTCTGCTCGACCCCGAGCAAGCGCGCGCCATCGCAGAGGCGCGCGCCGGCAACGAGGCGCTCGATCGCGCGATCTTATTCTGGCAGGAGAAGCTTCACCCCCTTTCGGCACTCGCGGCACCGGCCGATCCGCCCGCCGGCGCGTGGCATGCAATCGAAAGGAGGATCGCGAAGCCTACGGCCCAGCTCGGGATTCGACGCCTGTGGGATAGTGCGGTCGCGTGGCGATGGTCGACGGCCGCGTTCGCGAGCGTCGCGGCGGCACTTGCGCTTTATATCGCGGTGATACAGCCACCGCCCGCTCCTAACTTTGTTGCCGTGCTTCACGCGCCTCAGCAGGAACAGGCAGGTTGGGTGGCGACCGCCAACCGTTCGGGGCTTTTCGTGCGCGCGCTCGCGGCCGGCCCGCCGCCAAGCGATCGTGCCTTCGAGCTATGGGCCATCGCACCAGGTGCAACCCAGCCGCACTCGCTCGGACTCATTCCCTCCGGCGGCGTGCTCAAGCTCGGCGTCCTGCCCGCCGAACTGACGGATGGCGCAACGCTCGCCATCAGCATCGAACCCGCCGGCGGGTCGCCGACGGGTCAGCCGACCGGTCCCGTCGTATTCGCCGGCACGCTCAAGGCGTTCTAGACGGCCGAGCGCGTCGGCATCATTGCTGCAGGACACACTTCTCGCGTCAACAAATCGCCCGCTGTGGCGACGGCGGCATCGCCAGGTACATGCCGCGACGAGCAGCGACGCGCGTCGTCGATACGGCGCTGAAGATTGGCTCTCGTTGAGGTCAGTCGGTGGTAAAATGCCAGAACAGCAAAGCGCGATGGAGGACGGATGAGCAAAATGCAATATCGCGGGGGATGCCTTTGTGGAGCAGTCCGCCTGGAAATTGCTGCTGAACCGTTTCGGATGGGCATATGCCATTGTCTGGACTGCCGGAAGCACCACGGGGCGATATTCCATACTTTTGCAGTGTTTCCCGCCGATGCGGTCAGCATCACCGGCACGACGGCCGACTATCGCGGACGCTATTTCTGCCCGGTTTGCGGATCCTCGCTCTTCAGCCGCTCGGCCGACGAAATCGAAATTCCTGCCGGCACTTTCGATACGCCGAACCAAGTGATACCCACCTATGAGCTCTGGATTTGTCGCCGGGAGAATTGGCTGCCCCCGTTCAACGTTGCACGCCGATACGAGCGCGATCGAGAAGGGACGGCTCGCGCCGAACCATAACCGAAATCCAGCCTGACACTTCGCCAGCGAGGGGCCTCGCCGCTGCGAACATCGAACTCTTTCTTTGCCGTGCGAACGAGAGCTTCGGCTCTACGCGGGCAACTCCAACCCAAGATCTGCGGATGGTTTCGCTGCCCCCGTTTCTTCCCATCGCTTTTCTGTTTTGGCTCCACGACGCCGAGCGGTCGACGTTGCAGCATGGTCCCCGAACACGTTGTGCCGCCATGCAGCACCAGAGGGTCCGAACCCTTGAGCTTCGGCGCGCTTTACTTAGCTCCCGAGCAGATTCGAGAGTTCGATCAGATTGCCGTCGGGGTCGCGGACGTAGACGGAGCGAAGCGGCCCGGTGGCACCCGTCTTCGCAACCGGCCCATGAATGATCACGACACCTTCATCCTTGAGATGGGCGATCACGTCGTCGAGCGGGGTCGCGACGATGAAGCAAAGGTCGGCCGAGCCAGGTGTCGCCCGCCACGCCTTCGGCTCGAACTCGCGACCCGCCTGATGCAGGTTGATCTTCTGATTGCCGAAATGGAGTGCCTCGCGCCCCTCGCCGAACGCGACCGGCTTCATGCCCAGGACGCGCTCATAAAACGCCTTCGTCGCCGCGAGGTCGGCGACCGTGAGCACGAGATGGTCGAGGCGATCGAGTTTGATTCGGTCCATCGAGGTTCCTTGGGGCGCAGCGGCTGAATTGCCGGAGACGGTGGTAGAGCATGGCACCTCGCAAGCATACTCGCAACGAGAGGGGCATTGCCGCAGCCTGTTTCGACAGTGCACACTGCGTTGAGCGCCGCCGGGAATGCTTCCCGGGCCAACCCCCCTTCAGCACGCGAGCATTCGTGCCCATATCGTCTCCACCCAATGCGCCCGCCTCAACCGACGATCCGAAGCTCGGCATTCTTTTCGTCTTGGTCTCGACCCTTTTCTTCAATGCCCTCAACGCCATGGCCAAGTGGCTCTCGGCCGAGTATCCGATCGTCGAGATCGTCTTTTTCCGCTCGTTCTTTGCATTCCTGCCCTGCCTGGTATGGGTGCTCGCGGGGCCAGGACTCGGATCCCTTCGCACGGGCCGTATCGGCCTGCACCTCTTTCGCGGCACGGCCGGTTTCGTCTCTATGCTGCTCGTGTTCACGTCGTTCAGTCTCCTGCCCATCGCCGATGCGGTTGCAATCTCGTTCGCGACGCCGCTTTTCCTCACGGCTCTTTCGGTCCCCCTTCTTGGGGAAAAAGTCGGCGTCCATCGGTGGAGTGCGGTCATCGTGGGCTTCATCGGCATACTCGTCATGGCGCATCCCTCGGGCGCGGGTGCGAAGCTCGGCTTCGCCACGGCGATTTCAAGCACGATCCTTAATGCGCTGATCCTTGTGTCGGTACGGCGTCTCGGACGGACGGAGCGTGCGCTCACCATCATCTTCTACCAGGCGATGTTCGGCACGATTGGCAGCGTCTTCCTCCTGCCATTTGCGTGGAAGACGCCCGACCTCGCGGGCTTCGGCATGTTCGTGGCCATGGGTCTCGTCGGGGTCGTGGGGCATTTCTGCCTGACCCAAGGGTTTCGCTACGCAGCCGCCGCAGTGGTAGGCCCCTTCAACTATACCGGCCTCATTTGGGCTACGCTATTCGGCTACGTGGTCTGGCACGAACTGCCGGGGCCGAGCACGCTCGCCGGCGGCCTCATCGTCATCTCGAGCGGCATCTACATCATTTATCGCGAGACCCGGCGGAAATCCGCCGTCGTCACGGTGGCACCCCAAGCACAGGCGGATTGAGACGCGGCAGAACATTTAATCGCGGGCTCGGGCGTTCGCACTCTACCGCCCGAATGCGATCTGCGTTACGATAGCGGGATAATAATCTGCTACTGAACTTATCGCTCCGGGGGAACGATGCGCGAGACGGAAAACGTCGTGAAGCTGCCGACGGCAAGGCGTCGCAACCGGCCGGCAGCGCCGGTTCACTCGTCGAAATTGAGCGAGGCGCAGCGAAACTGGCTCATCCGGGGCCTCGACCAGCCTGGCGGCAAGCTTCCTCTATTCGACGCCGAGGGCCAGCGCGTCGATCGGCGTACGATCCGAAGCTGTGTCGAGAATGGCTGGGCGGAGCCGTGGTTCAAAAACCCGCTGAAGCCCGATTGGCTCGTCTGCAAGCTCACCCCCGCCGGCCGCGCGCTCCTCGACTAGTAACACGCGGCACCGCGAGCCTCAGGCCGCCCGCATCTCCATAAGGCAATCGTCGGCGAGCGGCTCGAGCGGCGTGAAATCCCGATGATGCTTGTATTCCGGCCGCTGCATCGTCGTCTGGCGATTGGAGACCGGATTGACGATCAGCGAAAAGATGCGCCGGTCCCACGGCGAGAGGTTCGGCGGGCTCGCGTGAACCAGGCAATCGCCGAAGATGAGCGCCGTGCCGGCGGGACCCGTTGCGGAAAACAATCCGGCTTCCGTGACGAGTGTTGATACGATTTCGCGCCCCACGCACCAAAGCGGATAGCTGGTCGAGGTTGTGTCGAGGAATGCGGGTGCCGGGCCATGGCGATGGGAACCGGCGATGAAATAGAGCGGCCCGTTGAATTCGTTTACATCATCGAGAAAGACGTGGAGGTTGAGCGCCAACGGCCGCGGCACGCCGTCCTCGCGATGGTGGGTCGCGAAATCGTAGTGCCATTGCCAGGCTTCGCCCTCGAAGGCCGCCTTCACGTTCACCTTCACCTGCTGCGCGTAAACATCCTCGCCGAGAAGCTGGAACGCCGGCTCGAGAAGGCGCGGATGGCGCACGAGTCGCTCGAAGATGGGGTTTCGCAGGTGGAGCGCCATCGCGGTCCGCACTTCCCCGCTCCGCTTCTCGCGGACGTTGGCCGGCGAATCCTCGCCGATGACCGTCTCGAACGCGGCGCGCAGGCTCGCGATCTCGCGCGCCGAAAAAAGGTTCGGCAGCACGAGAAAGCCGTCCCGCCCGAAATCGCCAAGTTGGTTTTCGTTCAGTTTCATCGCGGCCACTCAATTTACGAAGTCAATTTGCCCCGCCCCGCTCACGTGAGTGCTGCGCTTGGGCGGGTTGCCGTGGACAGTTATAGCGCCAGCGCCGGAGATATTGGCAACCACGCTCTGGTGGGCCGTCGCCGTGCACTTGCCCGCCCCCGAAATATCGATGGCGACCGAATCCGCGTCGAGCTTTTCCCCGCTCAAGCTCCCCGAGCCGCTGATCGACCCCGCAAAGTTGTGCACCTTCCCGGCAAGGGCCGCCATCGACGAGCCGCTCAAGTCGACCTTCAAGCTATCCTGGTCGAACCCGGAGGCCGCAATCATCGAGCTACCGCTTGACGAAAGCTTGACGAGCTCTGGAAGCGCCAAGGCGACCTTGAGCGGCGAATGGGTGCTGTAGGAGCCGTCCGGGTAGATCCTGAGGATTTTCCCCGATGCTTCCGTTTTGACGAGCGGGAGCACGTTCTCATCCCCCTCGACCGTGAGCGAAGGGGTCGGTCCGACCGTGACCGAGACGTCGAAGGCGCCATCGATCCTGACCTCCGTGACGGCGCCGACCGCGCGATTCTCCGTGACCATTTTCCCGTTTCCCTCGACGACATTGGGAACACCGGCCAGACCGTTCAGGATCAGCATGTTTTTTTCCTGAACGATGAAGTTCGATTGGGCGCTTGCCGCCGTGCTGAAATGCACGACACCGAGCGCCACGAGCAGAAGCTCCAGCCTCATCGCAATCCCCGTCGGTCGAAGTCGAGGCGTCGTTCTCCAATATTCCGGCCTCGCTATTTTGACATGGGAGGCGAAAAATTAGAATGGTAGTCCTGATCCCATTCGGCCGACGAAATGATGGACCCAGCTAAACGGCTCAATATAAATAGGCATTCGTCGCGGGAAACGCCGAGGGCAGGCTCGATGTCGGGTAAAGCTTCCGTTTTTCGAGGGTTTCTGGTCGCCGCCTTGGCGGCGACTGCATGCGGATGCGGTGCTGGCTTCGGACTCACCAAGCAGGGGGCCACCCTGCAGGAATTTTTGGACGATCAGGCCGCCTGCAAGGCCGTTGTGGGAAAGACTTCGGCGCAGCAACCGGTGGCCGCCAAGCCGCCGACGTCGAGCGCGCCCGCTCCGGCACAAGCGGCGGCACAAGCACCCGCTGCAACGCCAGCACCACCTGCGAACCCGACGCCTTCTGCAAACCCGACGCCTTCTCCAAACCCGGCACCCGCTGCGGCGCAACAGCCAAAAACGAACACTCTTGGCCTTCGCGTGATGGATCCGCAAGTCTACAACTGCATGTTGTCGAAAGGCTGGCACCCACCGGGTTAATCCTTTGGCCTTATTTTTGTTACCGCCTCCCCGGTTTCGAACCGCGATTCATGACATATATTTTAGGAGACACGGGCGTGCGCGGGGCGCAAGGCTGAAGCGCTTTGCGCGTATCACCCGTTGAGATCGGAGGATCGGGCATGGGGATCAATCATTTCCCCGAAAGAGTTTGGCGGGAGCGCGGATGTCGACTTGCGGCGCTCGGGGCTGCCTTGGTCGCAACCCTTGTCTTTGCGGCACCCCAAGCTCGGGCCGGTGGGTCGGTTTCGTTTTCCTTCGGCTTACCCATCTATGCGGCACCTCCGGTTGTCTACGGCCCACCGCTCGCCTACGGTCCCCCGCTTGATTATGGGTCATCCGGTTATGCACCGGGCTCTTATTATCCCCCGCCCGCCGGGGCGCCTTCCGCGACGGTGACGCCAGTTAGCCCGCAGAATGGCAGTGCCGGCGGCACAGGGACCTGCAAGGAATATCAGACGACCACGACAATCGATGGCACCCAGCAGCAGACCCACGGCACGGCCTGCCTGCAGGCGGATGGAACCTGGCGGCTCATGAATTGAGCGCCGGGATAAGGAGAGAGACGATGAGCTATCGCGGCATTGGCGGAATGCTTTTACGCCTCGCCGCCCTCACATTCGTGATGGCGGGGCTGGGCGCTTGTTATTACGCACCTCCGCCTCCACCCCCACCCGGCTACGCTTACGCGCCCGGATATTACTATCCCGGGTATTACTACGGCCCGCCGGTCTATGGATCGGTCTTCATCGGCGGACATTTCCACTAAGCGGAGCGGTCGCGAAATCTTGTGCTTCGAGTCCGATCTATAAAATCAGAAAATACTAATCATTGATCGGTCGCTCCCCGATATCCTCATCGCACATTTTCCCGCCTTCTCGTCGAAACGATTGTTGCGGCACGCCGCGGAAGAGCGACATGTGCGTGTGATAGGCGACCCAGTCATCCGCGGGATCGGCGCGGCGGAGTGCCACGGTAGCGCGGCCAGGACGATGATAGCGGCTGCCGTCGCGTTCGAAACCGGTCGAATCGAAGCACGCCATGCCGACCGCAAGCAGCCTGTCGTCCGAGACCAATGCTTGCGCCTCGGCGAGGTTCCAGCGAAAGTCCGCGATGTTCGGCCAAACGCTTCGCCATTGCTTTTCCTCGACGGCGGCTCGCCCGACGAGGAAATCGCTGAAGGTGCCGAATGCGATCATGTCCTCGGCGAAGATCGTCCGAGCGCCTTCGAAATCGACCGCGCGCACGAACGCCGCGAGACGTTCGAACCATGCATGGATTTTCGCGACATCGCCGTTTGCGGCCGAAGGTTTCATGAAACGTCACCTGCCTTGTTTCGATGTTGCGTTCCTTGACGATCGAGATCGATTTCAGCGGCCCTTCCAAACCGGGGGACGCTTCTCGACGAATGCGCGCGCACCTTCCAGCCGATCTTCGCTGCCATAGAGTGTCGCCACGGTCGGAAAGCCGCGCCGCATGACACGGGCAAGCGTTTCATTGAACGTGAGCCCCTCGCTCTCGCGCGCAACCTCCTTGATCGCGGCGAAGACGAGTGGGGGGCCGGAAGCCAATAGGGCTGCAAGCTCCCGCGCCTTCGCCATCAGCTCGTCCGCCGGTGTTACCTCGCGGACAAGGCCCCATTTCAATGCTTCGTCCACCTCCATCCACCGCCCGGTGAAAAGAAGATCCATCGCCACGTGATAGGGAATCCGGCGCGGCAGGCGGACCGTCGCGGCGTCGGCAAGGGTGCCGGATTTGAGTTCGGGTAATGCGAAGCGCGCCCGATCGGATGCCAGAATCAAGTCGGCGGAGAGGGCGAGTTCGAAGCCGCCACCCACGGCCAGGCCGTTGACCGCCGCGATGACGGGCTTATTGAGGCCCGGCAGCTCCTGTAAACCGCCGAACCCTCCCACCCCATAGTCGGAATCGGGCGCCTCTCCGGCCGCTGCCGCCTTGAGATCCCAGCCCGCCGAAAAGAATTTGTCCCCGCCACCCGTGATGATGGCGGCGCGCAAATCGGGATCGTCGCGGAAGTGCTGGAATGCGGCCCCCATCAAGCGGCTGGTCGCGGCATCGATCGCATTCGCCTTCGGTCGATCGAGCACCACTTCCATCACGGCGCCATTTCGCGTAATCCGGATCGGTCCATCAGCCACGGCTTTCCTCCTCGATAAAACGGACGAGTACATCAGCCGCCACGGCACCGCGCCCTGCCGCGCGCACGATGAGCGGATTGACTTCAAGTTCAAGCAAACGGTCGGCGTTGTCGATGGCGAATGCCTGAAGTGCAAGTGCGGCCGCGACGACCGCTTCAACGTCGCCCTTGGGCTTGGCGCGATATCCCTTGAGAAGTTTGGCGACCTTGAGCGACGCGAACGCATCGACGATATCCTCCCGCGTCGCCGGCAGAAGGAGAAGCCTCGTGTCCTCGATCAACTCGACCATGACCCCACCCCACCCGAGCACGAGACAATAGCCCAAGCCCGGCTCCCGACGCACACCGATCAGGAGCTCGGCCAGGCCACCGATGACCATCCGCTCGAGGAGAAGCTTCTCCCCAAGACCGGCCAGCGCGGCCGCGGCTTCGACCACGCCCGCTCGATCGCGAAGATCGAGTTTCACCGCCCCCATCTCCGTCTTATGGGCGATCTCCGACCCAAGCGCCTTCAGAACGACCGGATAGCCAAACACTTCGGCGGCTGAGACCGCGGCCTCGGCGGTCGTAACCACGCGACCCTCCGGTATGGCGATGCCGTAGGCGGCGAGCCGGCACTTGCCGTCCCATTCCGTGAGCGCGATGGTTTTTTCGCCTCTCACTAACGGGGCGAACAACGGGGCAGAGGACGGTCGGTTTGCCAATTCTCCCGCGCGCGCAGCCGCCTCGATGGCCGAGAGTGCGTCGTCGATTCCCGAGAGTGGGGCGACCCCGGCCTCAAGGATCGCCTTGGCGCGCGGCTCCGGCATCGCCTCCGGCAGCGATGCGACGATCCCCGCTCGCTTCCCCGTCCGCCGGGACGCGGCGACGAGGGCGCGGACCGACGCGTCCCAGGCCGTGTCATCGCATCGGTCGCCGCGCGGAAAATCGAGGATCAAGAGGGTCATGTCGTAATCGGCCGCCATCACCGCAGCGAACGTCTCGGTCAAAGCCGGCTCGTTGCCCCAGTGAAACGTATGGTAATCGAGCGGATTGGAGACCGTGACGAGCTCAGGCAACGTCGCCGCGACGCGCGCGGCTTGTGCGGTATCGAGGGCGCGAAAGCGCACCCGCTTTCCCTCGGCCGCATCGGCGATGAGGGCCGCCTCCCCGCCCGAGCAGCTCAAGGACGCGATGTCGCGGCCGGAAAGTGCCCCGAATGCATGGAGAATCTTCAAGGCGTCGAGCAGGACCGGCAGCGAATGGACGCGGACGACGCCGACTTTCTCAAAGAATGCGTCGACTGCGGCATCTTGTCCGGCGACCGATGCCGTGTGGCTGACGGCGAGCCGAGCGCCCGCGGGCGAGCGTCCGATCTTGAGTGCGACGAGAGGGATGCCCATGTTCCGCGCGCGCAGAGCAGCCTTCGCGAAGGCCGGAACGTCGTCGATCCCTTCGATGTGGAGGCCGATCGCCGTCACGCGCGCATCGTCGAGAGCCGCTTCGATCATGCGCGCCAGGCCGATCGACGCCTGATTTCCGAGGGTCACGAGATAGCCGAGGGGTAGGGCGCGACGCTGCATTGTCACGTTGACGCCCATGTTGCCGGACTGGGTGATGATCGCGACACCACGCGCCACGCGCTCTCCGCCATGCTGATCCGGCCAGAGGAGCACGCCGTCGAAGTAATTGATGAATCCATAGCAGTTGGGGCCGAAGAACGGCATGGCGCCCGCTGCGGCGATGAGCTTCGCCTGCCGCTCCGCACCGCCCTTTGCAATTTCCGCAAATCCGGACGCGTAGGCGACCGCCCCGCCCGCCCCCCGTGCCGCAAGTGCTGCCATCGCCTCGATCGTCAGATCCCGATTGACGGCGAGGAATGCGGCGTCGGGTGCATCGGGGAGGTCGGCCACCGAGCGAAAGGCTTTGAGCCCTTCCACTTCATCGAGGCGGGGATGCACGGGCCATAGTGCGCCGTCGAAACCCATGCGGCGGCATTGCCTGATCACCTCGGCGGCCGGCCGGCCTCCGATCACGGCGATCGAGCGCGACCGCAGAAGGCGCGATAGATCCCCTCGTGGTGGCGTCGTTTTGTTCATACGCTCAACCCCCGAGCGGGCGGAGGAGTTCGCGCGAAATGATGTGGCGCTGAATCTCGCTCGTGCCATCCCAGATCCGCTCGACGCGTGCGTCGCGCCAAAAGCGCTCGAGCGGCAGATCGTCCATGAGTCCCATGCCGCCGTGGATCTGGAGTGCCTCGTCGGTGACCCGCGCCAGCATTTCGGAAGCGAAGACTTTGGCCTCCGCGATCTCGCGATTGGCGTCGCGGCCCTGATCGAGCGCCCACGCGGCGGCGAGCGTCAAATAGTCAGCCGCGTCGATACCCGTGATCATGTCGGCGAGCTTGAAG
>DASPOR010000143.1 GCA_035625915.1 Alphaproteobacteria bacterium
GTGGCCTCAACCGGTAGCTTTGCCAAGGCCGCCGCAGCCTTGGGTATTTCGGCGTCGGCCGTGAGCAAGAATGTCCGACGTCTTGAGTCATCACTTGCTGTCCGACTCCTCAATCGCACGACGCGAAGTGTGGCGCTGACCAACGAAGGAGCCATTTACTATGAGCGTTGCCGTCCCGCCATCGAGGGGCTTCAGGATGCAGCCGCGATATTGCGCGATGCGCGTCGAGAGCCTCGGGGAGTGATACGCGTGAGCGCGTCAGTGGGATTTGGTCGGCAATGCCTTCTGCCCCTACTGCCCGACTTCTCAAAACGCTATCCCGGCATAACGCTCGATCTTTCTTTTGACGACCGCTTCGCCGACCTCGTGGACGACCAAGTTGAGGTCGCAATACGCAATGGGCGGCTCAACGATCGTAACATTGTCGCGCGGCAACTCGCACCGATGCAGCTTATCGTCTGTAGGTCACGTCAATATTTTAAGCACCATCGTAAGCCCGAGACGCCCGACGACCTCGCCGAGCACCGTTGCATCAACTTTCGGCTCGCGGAGACCGGCCGCGTTTTCGATTGGGAATTTGAGAAGGACGGGAGGCGATTCAATCGAAGTGTCACCGGCGGGCTTATCGTCAACGATGCCGAAGCGACCTGCGTCGCGGCATTGAGCGGCATGGGCCTGGCCCAAATAGGAAGTTATCAGGCGCTTCCGCACATTGAAGCGGGCCGCCTGATTCCAGTGCTCACGGACCATATCGCGCGACGGCGGGGGCATTATATCTGTTATCTCGATCGTCGACATCTGCCGAGTCGCGTCAGGGCGTTCGTCGATTTCGTCTGCGGCAGAATTCGCGCAAAGGACTTCATTTTGCAGCCCTGAATCCGGGGCCGTGACGCCATACTCGCCCGTCAGACCCTCAAGTAGGTACGAATGACGTCGCGGTCGGGCTCTACCCCCAAGCCGGGACCTTGCGGGACCGCAATTCGGCCACGCTCCGGGGCGAGTGCGGTGCCATAGATTTGCGCCTCGAGATCGAAGCAGCGCCATTCGATCATTGTGTCCGCTGTCCCCAGCGCGGCCGTCGCGTGAATTGCCGCCAGCAGGCCCGGGCCGTCGTAAAAACTGTGCGGCATGACGGCGACATTGTGGATGGCGGCGATCGGAAACACCTTGCATAACTCGCTAATGCCGCCCATTTTCGCGGGGCTCGGTTGGACGAAATCCACCGCCCCCAACGCCATGAGGCGTTCGAAATCCATAAGAGTCGACACATTCTCGCCTGCAGCGATGGGGATGCCGCACGTTCTCCTTAATTGGGCGAGACCGTCATAATTTTCCGGCGGCCAGATCGGCTCCTCGAGCCATTTCAAGTGGAAACCTTTGAGTTCGACCGCCCTCGTCTCGGCTTCGTTCAATGTCCAGGGACAGTTCACATCGAGCATTAGTTCAACGTCGGGCCCGGCCTCTTCGCGAGCAGCGCCAACGCTCGATACCTCTATTTCGTGAAGCTTCAAACTGCGGAACCCCGCGTCAATCGTCCTTCGAACATTCGCGCGAACAAGCGAGGGATCCGAAAAGCGAATCAAGCTTGCATAGCAAGCCAAGCTTGTGCTGCCGCCGCCGAGGAGGCGGTGAAGCGGGGCATTGGCCGATTTGCCCGCGATATCCCAAAGGGCGATGTCGACCGCAGACACGCCATAAGCCAAGGGTCCGCTTCGCCCGAATATGTGCAGCGTCTTCTGTATTTCGAGCATGAGCGAAGCGATCTGCGTCGCGTCCCGGCCAATGCAGATTGGTGCCAACAGCTCCTCGATCGCCAATTTGGCCGATGCAACCGCCCGGAATCCAAATGCCTCGCCCCAGCCTTCCAAGCCCTTGTCGGTGGTCACCTTGACAAGCAACGAGTCCGCGGCGGGCAACCCCTTCTCGCCCCAGGCGGCGGCGGCCGACAATCCGCGATCCTTGAAGGGAATGCGCAATGGATAGGTCTCGATCTTGGCGATGTTCATCGTGGACTCCGAACTTCGCCGGAACGTCCCCAAGTCAACCGGCGCGCCGATAGGGAAATGTCCCGGTTCTCCTAAGAGCCGCTTTTGCGCGGATCGTCGGCGGGATCGAGATAGTCAAGACCGAGTGGCCCGACGGCAAACACCTGCGTGACGTACTCGCCGGCTTTCGCCCAGTGAAAGTGGGAGGTGTTGCCGGGCAGAACGATGACGCTTCCCGGAGGATAGGGCTCAACCTTGTCGCCGTCGAACTGGTCGCCCAGGCCAATGTAAAAGACGCCGGACATCACTGTGTAGATTCGGTCTTCCGGATGTGTGTGCGGCATCAGCTTCACACCGGAGGGCACCTTGACCCTGACCACATAAGGGCCAGCTTCCAACGGGTTGCCGACAACCACGGCGAGGCGAACCGATGGTGGGAAGGCCGGGAACGGCTTCCAATCGATATCTTCGGGCAAAATCGATCTGAAAACGGCTTGGCCTGGCTGGTGGCTTCGGACCATAGCGTTCTCCCTTGCATGAGCGAATTCCTGAGTGGCTGGTCGCTGCTATAAGGACACATCAAATCAATTATGCAAAACGTCGCGCTATAGGACGATGGTATCGACGATACCTTGGCGTCCGTAGAAGGAATGGCGACATGATGCACGGCAAATTCTGTCGCCGGTGTACGGCCGTTTCGCCGAGGGTTTCGATACCGCCGATCTGAAGGCGGCGGAACGCCTATTGTCGACTTTGCCGTCGCCGCGCTCGTGTGGCGAATCCGAAATTCGCAACATCTGGGTGCGGGACCGGGAGCGAATTTCGGATTCATAGCCACACGAGGAATATGAGGAATATATTGTATCTAGTGTGGTATTCGGATTTGAAGTTCCCAAACGCGGATGCCGCCAAAATGCTAGGAACTCCAAGTCCACCACACTTGCGCACGCGTCAGACCATGGCGAGTGGTGCGTTCTTGTCGAGCACACGTAAAATCTCATCCCTGCTCAAATCCGGGACCTCGAGCAGTGCACGGTGGATCCCAACCTCGCGATAGGACGCAAGTGCGGCTTGATCCGCTGGGGCGTTGAACACCGTAATCGGCAACGCCGCGGGGTCACGTTCTGCATCGGCGGCAAACTGGCGCAGCCGGGCGACGGCACTTTTGGGATGCCAACTGCCGCGCGCGCGAGGGAACCAGCCGTCACAGAACTCGACAACACGCTTTAAGGTATGGTCCGTCTCGCCGCCGAGGAAGATCGGCGGATGCGGCTTCTGCTTTGGCTTGGGGTAGAGCCAGACTGGATCGAAGTTGACGAATTCGCCGTGAAACTCGGCTTCCTCCTGGGTCCACAGCGCCTTCATCGCCAGCACGCGCTCACGCAGCAGCTTGAATCGGGTATCGTAGCGGGCACCATGATTTTCCATTTCCTCGACATTCCAACCCCCGCCGATTGCAAACAGGAAGCGGCCGTCTGAAAGCTGATCCAGACTGGCGACGGACTTGGCCGTGATGATTGGATCACGTTGCGCTACGAGCGCGATGCCGGTGCCGAGCTTCAACTTTTGTGTCGCCGCGGCAGCGAATGACAGTGCTACAAACGGGTCATGGGTGTGCGAATAGCGCTTCGGCAATTCACCCCCACTCGGGAACGGGCTGCGGCGGCTGACCGGGATGTGGGTGTGCTCGCACACAAAGAGCGACTCGAAGCCGCGCGTTTCCGCCGCTTGAGCCAGTTCACCGATATCGATGCCGTAGTCCGTCGGAAAGTAAAAAAGGCCAACCAGCATGGCAATTCTCCCAGAGGTCGGTAGCACCGGGCCGCCCCACGGAAATGCCCGGGGCCGTCATCGCTTTCGCAAACCTCATACCATGCAGCCGCATTCCTGTCGCGACCGGAAGCACTGCGAAATCACAGCACCTATGGAATGGACAAGTTGCCCCAGCTCGTCGTTCGTTCGATGCGGATGGCTATGACGGGGTTCCGAGAGATCTGCATCGCTTCGAGCTGAGTGTATCGGGAACGAAGCGCGTCCTGCGCCTCATGATGTTCCTTCCCACTTGTCAAGATTTCCGCGTGTCCATGTAGCAACACCCAGCCAAGCCGTGACCAATCTTCGGCGTAGCGATCGACAACGACCGCGACCGCGGGATTCTCGGCGATATTCCGCAGGCGCTTCAACGCAGTGTGGGGACGCCGCTTCGGTTTTTCGTCGATTGTGATGAAGAGCGTCCCCTCTATTATTACGAAGCACACGGGCACGACATGGGGGACAGCTTGACGGTCGGCGGTGGCGAGATGGGCGATCCTCTGACAGGCCAGGAATCGACGCTCTCTGTCCGTCAACATATCCGCCTCGTTTGCCACGTGGATGTCCGATGAAAGTGCCAAATTCAAAGGCAAGTCACGCGGAAATCGAAGTCAAACGACCTCTAATTTCGCTGGCTCGTCCCCCAATGCTCGGCAAGCGGCCCGTTTAGGCCGTAAAGAGGGTCGAGTGTGGGTCGTGATACGCGGCGAATTCGCTCGAGCTCATGGGCTCGATCCTCGCCGGTCCCATCGCATATGTCGGGTTTGCGCCCGTCCGGGTATGCGCCCACGACAAGCAGGTCCTCACTGGCACGCTCGCTTTTGTGGGCGACACCTGCCGGAATCACGACGACATCGCCGGCCCGAACGGTAACCGACTGACCGCCCTCGCCACCAAAACATACCCGTGCTTCTCCGAACACGATACCGAGCACCTCGTGCGCGGTCGTGTGGTAATGATGGTAAGCGTAGATCCCATTTCGCCACCCACCACGCCAATTGTTGCGCGAAAAGAGCGCCAAACAGGCCGCTGCCGGATCGTCGCCACTTACGGATAAGGCGCTGCGATAGAGCAGAAGCGGCAGGCGGTCGTTGTTTGGAATGCGACCGTTTTCCCGGATGTGGTAAAGCTCGGGGGCTATCTTCGCCGCGAGTTTGGCTGCGGTAGACATCGCTGCCCTCCAGATCATCAGAGTCCAAATTAACGCCGCATTATCGCCTGAACAGATCGATTCTCGTTCTTGTCGATTGAAGAGGGTAGCGCATCGAGGATCGAGGTTCGAGCGGGATGATCGACGTGCCATTGGTCGTCACGGATTTCTCCTCATCCTTGTTCTCGGGTCGAAGGCTCACTGATAGCGACCGTTCGCGAACATTCGAAAAAGCGCGTATAAATGAACCGCTCGCCAAAAAACTGGAGGGTACGATGGGACTCGCCGAGGACGTCACCAGCCGCGAGGGGATCCGCGCTTCGATGGAGGATGTGGCCCTCAAGCAGTTCCTTTTCCTGCGTAACCTCACCGATCCGGTGATTGCACGTTTCGGCAAGGCTGGCTTAAGGGTCCTCTACGATGCATTCCGGTATTATGGACAATGGCGAGGCGACAACATTCGCATGAGCCAGGCGTCGCTCGTCGCCGGCCACGATGCCTTGTCGTTCCTCGACAATTGGGATAGCTGCGATTTCGTACTTGCCGGTATTGCCGGTGAGATTTCGATCGAAGGCAATGCCGTCGGCGCTGCAATCCGCTTGCCGCACTTGCCGGGTACTGCCTATTTCAAATCGCACCAGGGCAAGCTCCCGGTGTTGCACGAGTACTGGAAGGGCCTGCTGCGCGGGCTGCCGGCAGGATATGACGAGAAGCTCAGCCTTACCTGCACCGAGGCATCCCTGGATGCGCCTTGGAGCATCCGTGCGAGCTTTGGCGGGGCACCTGCCGGCAAAACGAGTGTTGCGGACGTCGTGGCTGGAATTCGCAATATCTTTGCCGAGCCGGCCCGCGCGCTCGCTCTCGTGCGGAACACCTCGCGCAATGCCGGTGCACTTTATATGTTCATCGCACGGGAGGTAATCCGTGCGTGGGATGCGACCGGCGAGCAGATAGTCCGCGAGGGCGTTCGGGGCATCGGGCGCGAGCGCGGTTCGGTCCTCAGGGAAAAACACGAGCGTGAGGGCAAGCCGCTCAATCTGAAGACTTTGATGCTCGATTGGGATGGCCCGCTCATCTCGACGTGGGTCTTCAACGGCGAAGGCTATCTTTCGGAAGGTACGTGGCACCAGGATTGCCGCTATTGCCCTTATGCCGACGTTTGGGGAGAGTTCGGCAAGGAAGGTCTTGCACTCGGCCTCCTCTACGACATCGAACTTCATACCACGATGTACCAAACCTACCATCCGGGGACGATCGTGCGTTGGGACGCCCTCAAGACCCGAGGCGACCATCTTTGCAAATTCCGCATCTCGATCCCCGAGCTGGTGAGCCCGAACGATCCCGAATATGTCCGGCCGGCCGAGGGATAGGGACGCACCGTTGCGGGGCCATCTTTCGAACGAATTTCCCGGCGCCAACGAGCTACCGCCCCCGTTGCCGATCGAGCTGAAGCTTGGCAAGGAACGGCACGAGGGGATGTACCCCGAGTGCAACCATCGTTTTCTGGTCCATCGCGGCAAGCGCAGTGGCTTCCGCTGCCGATACACCGAGTGCTGCCGCATAGCCCGCGGGATCGGAAAAATAGCGCGCGCGCTCACTGGCATCGTTCGCGAGACGATGGAGGGCCTCGGTGAGTTTCACCCGCTCGGGATGCACGCTTGGGTAATGGAGCACATCGCTGCGCTCCGCTCTGCCGCCATAAAAGGCAAGGGTTGCATAGATATGATGCCAGCTCGGCTCGAACTGAACGATATCGGGCTTGCGCTCGCCCAACATGCCTGCCGCGATGGCCCAAGAGCGAAGCTCGACGTTTCCGTGATCGTCAAGGGTTCGTTCGTCAAGTGCCAGGAGTGCTCTCAGATTGCCTTCCTCAAGTCGCGTAAAGAGGGCTCGATCGAACTCGACATCCGGCGACCCATAACGCTCGGTGCCCGGAAAGTGCGACATGCCCCCGCTTGCCACGATCACGGCCGACTTTCCCAAGGCGGACAGCGCGCGGGCGACGGCGCGGCCGAATTGATAGCAGCGCTCCATGGAAGGTTGCGGCGGGACATAAGCGTTCACATAAAGGGGTATCACCTCGCTCTGAATTCCGAGGAAGGTCATCGGAATGCCGAAGGCATAGTCGATTTCGGCGGTACTCGTGAATGCAGGATCGAAACCCTCCTCCTGCAATCGCCGCAGAAGTGCGAGCGACAGGCTGCTTGCGACCCGATAGCGGAAATCGCGGCCGGCGAAGTGTCCACGCACCTCACCCCCCACATGCAGCGTGAAAGGGGGGACGCATTGGAGAAAGAACTGATTGGCGTGATCGTTGGCGCAGACGATCCAAACATCGGGTGCGAGTGCCGCCAATCGCCGTCCGTTCTCGCCAGCGAGGGTCGAGATACGCTCGACAGTTGCCTTGTCCTCCGTATCCGGCAACGTGAAGAACTGGGGTGCGTGGGGCATGATGACGCCGCCGAGCACGCCCATACTCGATTTTCCGTCGCCCATGGTCGTTCCTCCCGGTTACTCGACGATTCCGGACATTAGCGCCAGACCGAGCGCCACCTGCATAGGCAAAACCAAGCCGAGGTCGCCAGATCTGTCAAGAACGCCGAAGATGCAGCGCTCGTCAAATCGCGACGTTCAGAACGAAACGACGAAGGCAAGGGACGCGATGAGAAGTACGGCAAAGACCACATTGATGGCTCGGTTGATGCGGCGATCTCGAAAGAATCCCGTGAGGGTCGCCCCCGCGAATAGCCACGCCAGGTTGACCGCGGCGATGATCGCCACCAAAACGGCTATTTTCAGCGCTGCGTCCAGCTCGGGACGCCGACCGACCAGCACGAAGCCCGAGAACAAGGCGGCCATGGCGGCGTAACCCTTGGGATTGACGAGCGACAAAAAAATCCCGCCGGCGAACGACGGGCGACGCTCGTCGGCGCGCGTCGACAAGGGTGGTGCCGTCGCAATGCGGAAGGCGAGATAGAAAAAATACGCCGCGGCCATGGCGGTCACGACGGGCGTGGCTCCGGGCAAGGCGAGTAGAAGGCCGGCAACGCCGCTCGCGACGATACCCATCACGACGACCATGCCGACGATGATCCCGGACATGTATCCGAGGCCGCGACGCGCGCCGAAGGCAGCCCCTGTTGCGGCAAGGCTCAGCGTCGCGGGGCCCGGGCTGCCGGCGAGTGCGAGTGCCGCCAGAACGAAACCGAAGATATTTTCCAAGTCGAGCACCCCTCCTGTCGAGGAAGCAGGGCGTTTCTGGTATAGAAGGCCATGGCGTCTTTCATGAACCAAGCCGCTGTGGAACGTCTTGAACGATCGTGCGGCGATGGGTCACGGGATTGGATCCGGACTGCCCCATCGTGTCGGGGGCTCGAGCGAATCGAGGCGTTCTTTGCGGGACATGCTTTCGATCCTCACCGGCACGATACCTATGCCATCGGTATTACGCTCCACGGCGTCCAATCCTTCCGCTATAGGGGTTCGGCGGAGCGAAGCGTGACGGGCCAGGTATTCGTTCTTCATCCGGACGAAACCCATGACGGTCACGCGGGGACGCGTGCTGGGTTTCGCTACAGGATCCTCTATGTCGAGCCCCGAATGATCCGCGACGCGTTGGGGGAGGGGTCCAGCTCCCTTCCATTCGTGCGCAAAGCCGTTTCGAGCGACAAGCGCCTCGCTGCGGCGATTGTGCCAGCAGTCGACGGTCTCGATTTGGCTCTGGAGGATTTGCACCGCGACGAAATCGTTTTCGATCTCGCGCAAGCGCTGGCTGCGGCGGATCCATCAAGCACCCTACGGCGCTTGCCAGCGCCATATTGGCGAGCAATCGACATGGTGCGCGATTTTCTCGATGCCAATGTCGAACGTGTTGTCACTTCCGCGGCATTGGAGGCCATCGCGGGACTTTCGCGCTATGCCGTGGCGCGGCACTTCCGAGTGTGCCTGGGAACAAGTCCTTACCGATATCTCATCATGCGGCGTCTCGATCGCGTCCGCGCCCTGATTCGGCAAGGCACGCCGCTTGCCGACGCCGCACTGTCATGTGGCTTCGCGGATCAAAGCCACATGACGCGCCATTTTAAGAGGGCCTATGGCATATCGCCGGGGCGATGGGCTGCGATCGGAGTCCAGGGTGCTCCCGCAGCAATGCCCGCGCAAAGGAGTGGCATGTGACAAGCCTCAACACCTGACGCCCGAGCACTTGCCGCATCGCTGGGGGCTGCTTATCCTTGGCGATCCGGACTGGCCTAATTCAGGCAGACATTTCCTCGACATCTCTTCCAACGAGCGCGACAACGGATAAAGAAATCATGCAAGCGCACATCGTTCTCGCCCATCCGGAGTCCAAATCCTACAATGCCCACCTGGCCCGCGTGACGGCGCATTCTCTCGGAAAATTGGGATGGGACGTCACGGTCTCCGACCTTTACGCAATGAAATTCGATCCGTGCGAGCGGCCGGAGCATTATATCGAGCGCAAAAATATCGACCGTTTCGACGTGCAGGCCGAACAGAAATTCGCTTCCGATCGGGGTTCTATACCGAGCGCCGTGACGGCCGAGATTGCGCGGCTCGACAATGCCGATCTCCTCATCATCCAGTATCCGATGTGGTGGCATCTGCCGCCCGCGATGCTGAAAGGCTGGTTCGATCGTGTCTTTATCTATGGCGAGGTTTATGGCAGCAAGAAGCGATTTGAAGTCGGCCGCTTTAGCGGCAAGCGCGCCATGCTCTCGGTGACGGTCGCCACCAGCCGGGAAAGCTATGATTACGATGGCCGAAGTGGTGACATCGATCTTCTGCTTTGGCCCGTCCACCTGTCGCTTGCCTATGTCGGATACACGGTGATGGCTCCCTTCGTCGCATATGGCGTCGAGGCGGGACTCCGCTATTCCGCGGAAAGCGTGGTCAAAGCGCGGCTCGAACGAGTCGAGGAAGATCTCGTGACTCGCATGCGAACCCTCGACCGAACGCCCGTCATTCCCTTCAATCGCATGAGCGATTGGGGCGAGGATGGTCGCATCAAGGCGTCAGCGCCCGTTTACAGCCCCTTTATCCGGCATCGGCAACACCTGGACATCGAATGATATCGCACTTGCGGCGATCTTGGAGTACATGGAGTTTCGCGAGACCCGAGCGCCGCGATGACCATTTGGGATTTGTCGGCTGAACCGTGAAAAACGCTCTCGACTCCCGACGCGTCGACCGCAGTGGCGAGCTTCTTCGCTGGCTGAACGAGGAAGGCCGCTTTGCGTCCGATACCGGCCGCCTGCTCGAATCGCTCTGCGAGAAGCTGATTACGCTTGGCGTTCCGCTCTCTCGCGCCACCGCGCATGTCCGAACGCTTCACCCCGAATTTCGAGGCGTGGCGCGCATCTGGCGGCGGGGGGAAAACATTGAAATTCGGACGACGCGCCACGGTCTCCAGTACACATCGGATTACCAGAACAGCCCCATTCAATCCATCATCGAGACCGGACAGTGGCTCAATACCCGGTTGGATGAAGCGACCGACCGGCGCTTCCCAATTCTCGCGACCCTGCGGGGGCAAGGCGTTACGCATTATGTGATGGCGCCGCTCGTGTTCTCGAATCGAATTGTCAATGCGATGTCGTGGGCGACCGATGCGCCCGGCGGCTTCGCGGATGCGGACGTCGAACTGCTCGAGGGACTCGTGACCGCTTTCATCCCGATCCTCGAAGCGACGGCGAGTCCGCGGATCTACGGCGAGCTACTTGCGACCTATGTGGGCCGCGATCCGGGTGCTCGGATCATGGCGGGTGCGGTTCAGCGTGGCGACGTCCATCATCTCAAGGCGGCAATGTTGCTTGCTGACCTGCGCGGCTTCAGTCGGCTGACCGACGAGCTTCCCGAGGAGCGAATTGTCGAACTCCTGAATGCGTTCTTCGACCTGGTCGTGCCGGGCGTGATCGCAGGTGGCGGCGACATTTTGAAGTTCGTCGGCGATGCAGTCATTGCGATTTTCCCGATTCCGGACGGTGATCCAAGGCCCGCTTGTACCGCCGCCTTGGCATCGGCGCGGTCTGCGTTGGGGGCCCTTCAAGCGGCAGCGCCCGAGATCCGCGAAAAAATTCTCATCGACATAGCGCTTCATTGCGGCGACGCCGCCTACGGCAATATCGGTTCCGGCAATCGCCTCGATTTCACCGCGGTGGGGCGCGACGTCAATATCCTTAGTCGTTTGGAACTCCTCTGCAAGGGCGTCGGTCGGCCCATCCTCATGACCGATACTTTCGCCGCCGCGATTTCCGAGCCGGTCATTGAGATCGGCCATTTCGAATTGCGCGGCTTTCGCCGGCATCAGGCGGTCTATGCCGTTTGCGAAGAGGGGGAGGAGCCCAGCAATCCCGAACGCACGGCCGTGGTTTGAATGCCGCGCGCAAAATGCGCGTTCGAGAGCATTCCGAGAGTAGTCGCATTCGCCCGCGTGGCGTGCGTTCAAAGCCGCTTGAGCGCGCGCTCGAATAGGACGGCGGAATCGCCTTTGAGCTGTCCTCCGGCCAACGCTGCCTCAAGCCTGTGCTCGAGATGTCCGGTGAAATGGTCGATCTTGGGCGGTGGCCACGAATGACGTGCCGCGAGTTCCTCGAGATCGGTTTTGAAACGGTCGATTCGCGCGTCGAGTGCTGACATGCGCTCCTGCGGAGAGACACCTTCGCGACTCACGATCGCCATGATATCGGCCATCACGGAGTCGGCGCTGACACCCTTGGGCTGCTCGGCCATGACGGTTCCCAGATCGCTCGATGGAGGCAGTTTATCACATTCACGATCATTCACTGACCGTGACGGCGGTTTTTACGCACCGCAACGTCGTTTGCGAACAGCGATTGAGGCCGCAATTTGGCGATTCCGTGTGCAAATTTTGGCTGTACAGGTGCCGGCGTCGGCAACGTATTTCCTCGTCGGTAGAATGATTTGCTGTCGAGCATTCGCGTGTCATGCCAGTCATGCAGCGCCAATTTTGTCTCATGTTTTTCCCCTCTATGTCCCAGTCGCCTCCCCATGTTTTCGACCGAGCGTGGGGCCGCTTCCGCCGGCCTCCATATGGCACGGAGGATTCCATGCGGTACGCAAAGATCGGTCTCCTTATGGCAATGC
Source organism: Alphaproteobacteria bacterium (assembly GCA_035625915.1). Classification (NCBI taxonomy): domain Bacteria; kingdom Pseudomonadati; phylum Pseudomonadota; class Alphaproteobacteria; species Alphaproteobacteria bacterium. Next base: position 12,073 of record DASPOR010000143.1, read on the forward strand.
TTGCAGCGGCATCGGCGTGCTCGAACATGTCGGACCAACAGCAACGCGCGCTTAGCGGCGGCGCCATCGGTGCCGGCGGCGGCGCCGTGCTCGGTGCGGTCGCCGGCTTTAACCCGCTCGTCGGCGCGCTCGTTGGTGGCGGCGCAGGTGCCGCCATTGGCGCCTTGACAGCGGAGCCGCATCATTAATGTGCCCTAATGGCGGTGAGGGAAATCTCAATGCAACAGGGCGGCGCTGTGCGCAGAGTTATCCGCCGGTTTCGTGGCCGTCGCCAAGTTGCGGGCGCCTGGGGCGTTGTTGGCGCGCTTTTGCTGACGCTCGTAATCGTTTCTTCGCTCGTGCCGCGGCACTCAACGCCAACGAACGACAGCATTGCTCGCGCCAGTCAGGAACTTCCGCACGAGCGGAGCGGATCCGATCGCAACTAGAGTGATGGACTTGAAGTCCCTAACATTTTGCGCCGTGATGGAATAATCGAGGCCAAACATGCCAGAGGACCGAGAATTCGACTCACTTTCCGATGAGGCAAAATTCAGCGTACTGCGCAAGGAGCTTTGGGCCCTGCGCGCCGAGATCGTGTCCCTCGGCGGTGCCGAATGCAGGCTGCTGAGGGAGATCGATGCTCTGAAGGCGAGACTGGCCGAAACAGAGAGCAAAAATGGCGCACGAACGAATGCCGCCAACGCGCCGGGCTGGCTGCGCATGCTCGTGCACCGCTAGGCGAGCACATGGGTGCGCCGCGGGCATCGCGGAATATTGCGAAGATCGTCAACTTCGGTGCTACCGGGTCAGGAAATCGCTCAGCTAGTGCCAGGTCCCGATGGGACCGGACCGCTCGGCCGAAGAGTACCCGTCTCATCATGCTGTTCGTCGCCAGCCAGTGCGGGCGAAAATACGCTCAGTAGATGCAGATCGCTCACGGCGCGCAACTTGTGCCGGTCGCGCGGGCCGACGTTATAGGCAGTGCCCGGTTCGAGCTTCCAGTTTTCCCCGCTCGTCAGGTCGCTTACCTCGCCGCTGCCGGCGAGGATATGATTTGCTTCCCAATGGTGCTTGTACCAGAGGATGGCTTCGGCTCCCGCCATGAGGTGCACGTCGGAGAGGCCAAAGCCTACATCGTCCGCTTTGGTCAGCATGCGGATCGTGCGCGCCTGTCCATTGGCCACGACCATTTCCTTGCCAGCGGCGCGCATCTCATGGACACGCTTTACGAACATTCGGCGATCGGTCTTCGGCCGCGGGCCGCTGGCGGCGTAGGTGCCATCCTTATCGTGGCTTTCATCGCCCTTGAGTGCGGGGCAAAAGACGCTGACATGGTGCTCGTTTTCGGTCACGCGAAAGCGATGTCGATCGTTCGGCCCAACGACATAGAGAGCGCCCGCCTCTAGTGGCCAACTTTCCCCGCTTGTCAGGTCCGTCACTTCGCCTCGGCCCGAGACGATGTAATTGGCCTCCCAATGGTTCTTGTACCAAAGGACGGCGTCGGCACCCTTATCGACCCGATTGTCGTTGTAGGAAAAGCCCATGCCGTCGGCCGCGGTGAGAAAGCGCGCCGACCGTGTTGTGCCGTTGACCAAGAGTTTGATCATGCCAGCGGCTTGCAGCCCTTCGAGGGTCCGGATGAACATGAGGTGCTACTCCCCAATTTGCGCGGCGTAACATGGGCAACGCGTCGATCGGCAAGTGCTGACGTCATGCTAATCCATTGGCAAATCGCGTTCTAGTGTGGCGGATCCGAAATTCGCAACATCTCAGGGCTTGCGCGCAGTGCGGCCGTTACTCGACTTTGCGCAAGAACGTCCGCTCCTCGGCGAGGATCAGTTGCTGCTCCACCGCCGTGGCGAAGTTGGCCATGGCCTCGGGATCGGTGCGCAGGCGCGCGCGATAGGCCTCATAAGCAGCCAAACTCTCGAACGAGATGAGGCCATAGGCGATATTGTTGGTCCCCTCGTGGGGCATCCAATAGCCGATGAGATCGCCGCCGCAGCGGGGAATGATGGTGGACCAGCGGCGCGCATAGGTTTCGAACGCTTCGCGGCGGAAGGGATCGATTTGATAACGGATGAAGACGGTGACGGTCATCGGTACCCTCCGTCGCAGAGGACTGCGTGTTCGCGGATGATACCGCCGGTGTGGGCGCCGATGTTACGATGCAGGTCGAAATATGGGACGGTGAAAGAGGTGAATTGCCGGAACAGCCCCGGATTTAAGTCTGGGGGCAACCACGACGATTGCGAACAAAGGGGAATCTCCTCTTCGTGTCACCGCACTAATATGCGGGCACGACGACCACGGGAGAAACAGCGACGACCGGGACGACTGGAACGACCGGCGCTCCGATAATGACGGGACCGCCCACGAAGACCGGGAAGACGCGTGCGCCGACAAAGAACCGGCGATCGAAGAAGAAGCGACGGTTGTCGAACCGATGATCGGCGAAAAATGCGTGATGGTCGAAGAAGCGATGGTCGCCGAAGAATCGACGATCGCCGAACGGGTGGCCGGCGAAGCTGGATCGTCCCATAAAGAACGACCCGCCTTGAAACCCGGAATGGGTGCCGCCGAAGGAGCCGCCACCTTGGCCTGCGGCCAAGCTGCTCGTGGTGCCCGTCAACATGCTTGCCGCAAACAAAATAGCGGCAAGCGCCATACCAAGTGAAACTCGCATCTTCATGGCCACACCCTTCTACCGGGAAAGCACGTTCCCGGTTGGTAACAGGATCGGCCATGGCGTCAAACTTACAATTTTGTCACGATAAAGGTACGTCGGCTTGCGGCGCGGGGATCGCCGGATTAGGCGACATTGCCGAGGTATCGTTTGCTTTTCCCCTGGTTGGAACTCTGCCTAGCGCCAATACCCGCCGCGCCAACGCCATCCGCCGCCAACGCGAACCCATACGCCCGGAACCCAGACCGCACCCCGGCGCGGGGGCGCAGCGTAATAGCCGGGAGCCCAGACATAGGTACCGCCATTCCAGACCCAACGTCCCGGAACCCAAACGAGTCCTGGGGCAGGTAGCACCGGAACCGCCTCGACCATCGGCGCAGGTGCAGCGTAGGGGGCGACATAGGCCGGTGGTGGCGGGTAACCGTAAGGTGGGGGTGCTGGTTGGGCCTCGGCCACTGCAGAGACAAGAACGAGAATTGACGACAAGATCCCAATCCCGAATCCAACACGTCTCCATCTTTCGATGGCAGGTTCCGTCGGCATAAATGCTCCCCCAGGTCCCACGCAGCGAGTCGTCACGGTACCCCCATCCCGACATCTTGTCGATCCAGAGGGTGGCGCCTCATGTGTGGATGGCCGCCGAGGACGGATTTCTTCAGGGACCCGTTTCCCTCCGCCGATGTTCTGTTCCTTTATTGGCCTGGCGGCCGGACTAATTCCCGATATTCACACTATTGCGATGAGCGATCTCCGCCAATTTGGCAAGGTCGGGCGGACCGGCTTGCGATTCCTTGTCGATGTCGGCGAAGAGCTCGGAAGCATGTCCGTTATGGCTGGTTACCGATATCATCTGACCGCCGCCTGCGCCAAAGCGGAAGCAATGAACCGTGCCGGCAGGCACATGGACCAACGTTCCCGGCGTCGCCGAGATTGTCGTATTCGCGTATGTGATCTCGATCCGGCCCTTTACGACATAGAACGTTTCATCCCAGTCGTGACTGTGCGGTGGTGGCCCGCTCCCCTCCGCTCCGTCTTGCAGGAATATCTCATAACCCTGCGTGGCGTCCTTCGATGCAAGCACGGTGATCTTCTCGCCGACCACGTCGAGCGAACGAGCGTAATTGTCGGGCGTTACGACGAAGGGCTTGGTTGGCATTTGCTATCCTCCCCCTCACCCAGATCCATTGAGCCGAGTCCGTATCGCTCAATAGGGTGCACCGGTTGAGGGCCAATGACAACCTCCTGCGATGCCAGATTGCCCGGCCTGACTGATACACGACCAGTCAAAACGATGCCTTGGTGCTGGGTGCCTGCGTCATTGCGGCCGGCGCGGCACGATGAGATTTCCGACGTTGATCTGCACGGCCTCGCCTTTTTGATTGAGTGTCGTCGTCCGCACCTTAATCAGTCCCTGCGTGGGGCGCGACTTGGACGGCCGGACCTCGAGCACCTCGCTTTCGACGCGCAGCTCGTCGCCCGGTCGCACGGGCGTCGGCCAGCGGAACTCGTCGAAGCCGGCGCCAATAATCCCGCCCGCCGGTTGAAACTCGCCCTCGACGAGGAGCTTCATGGTGAGTGCCGCGGTATGCCAGCCGCTTGCGGCCAACCCGGCGAAGATCGTACCGCGCGCCGCCTCGTCGTCGAGGTGGGCCGGCTGCGGATCGAACTCTCGGGCGAATGCCTTGATCGCCGCTGCGTCGACCTTTAGGCGACCGGAGCCGAACGTTTGCCCGACGCTCAAATCCTCGAGATACAACTTCGTCATCGCCATTAGCTCCGTTGGAGAAAGCTATGGCGCATGCAATAAAAGTCAACGCTGTCGAGCAGCACCTGGATGCCCGGGTCTAACCTCCGGACCTCTCCATTCGTCATGCCCGGGCTTGACCCGGGCATCCACGCCTTTTAGCGCTCCGGCAATGACGCTCGTGATAAAGGCGCTGATCCCACGGCCTCCCGCAAGACGGCAATCTCTGCCTCGAGTTGTG
>DASPOR010000144.1 GCA_035625915.1 Alphaproteobacteria bacterium
CGCGGTTGGAACGGGCAACGAGCGCCAGCGCGCGATGTACGATGCGACGCGAGAGGCCCTCGGCGCGATGACCGAGGCGGCTCGGCCGGGCCATAAGCTCGGTGAGATCGACGACGCTCATCGGCGGGTATTCGACGAGGCGGGCTACGGGGAAATGCGCCTTGCCGCTTGCGGTTATTCGCTCGGCGCTACCTTCCGGCCGTCTTGGATGGACGTGCCACCGATGATCTATTCAGGTAACGCCACGATCATGCAGCCCGGCATGGTGCTGTTCCTGCACGCCATCCTCATCGACGCGCCCCATAACTTGGCGATGTCGCTCGGTCACACGATCGCGATCGATGATAAGGGATGCGAGGTATTGAGCAAGCTCGTCCCCGAATACCGTATCTGTGCATGACGGCATGATGCGACGGTGACTCTTCCGCTTCGAAGGAGATGTCTCAGATGTCCGAGCGCTACAAAGAGAAGCAATTCGCAATCGATTGGATTCAGGAGCGCGACAAGCGCTTTTCGGATTGGCATGTCAGGATCTGGAATTATGCCGAGACGGCCTGGCGCGAGTACAAATCGGCCAAGGCATACTGCGATCTCCTGCGCTCGGAGGGGTTCACGGTCGAGGAAGGGTCTGGCGAGATGCCAACCGCGTTCGCGGCGCGCTGGGGCAAGGGCGCGCCGGTGCTCGGCACTTACGTCGAATACGACGCGGTTCCCGCCAACTCGCAGCAAGTGGTTCCCTACCAGGCGCCGCGCGCAGGGCTCCATCCATGGGCCGCGGGCCACACGGACCCGCATTCGGCCCTCGGCACCACAGCGCTTGCCGGCGCGCTGGCGGCGAAAGCGGCGATGGAAAAGTTCGGGCTCGAAGGTACGCTCGTGGTGTTCGGCGAGCCGGCGGAGAAGGTGTGCGGCTCCAAGCCCGTGCACGCCGCCAAGGGGTATTTCGACGGCTTCGACGCCTTCATCTCATATCATCCCCACTTTTCGAATACCGCGATCCTCGATACGCAATGCGGCTCCTATTGGAGTGCCGTTTTTACGTTCGAAACGCTTCAACCCGAAAGGTGGATCGATAAGCGCCTCATTCCCTCGACGCACACCTCACACACCGCCGCGCGCTGTCCGGGCGCCATCGATGCGCTATGCCTCATGTACACGATGACGAAGTACACCAAAGAAGCGATGTTCCCGCACACGGGCACATGGACCCTCAACGAGTACGTCATGGCTGCGGGCGATGCGACATCGGACAATCTGCCGCCTCGGTTCAGTCAAATTCAATATTCCTGGCGCTCGCCCGCACTCGGCATTCAACAGCAGATTTACCAGGTTCTCGAGAACAATGCCCGGCATGCGGCGGCAACGACCGGCTGCAAAGCCTCCGCGCGGTGGATTACCAAGACTCGCGTCGGGCTTACCAATCACGCGATGACGAACCTCACATTTGCGAACATGGAATTGATCGGGCCGCCAAGATATGGCGAGGATGCGCGCGCATTTGCACGGAAGATCCAGACCAACCTCGGCCTCGAAGCCATGGAGAATCCATTCATCGACGACAATGAGCGGCTCATGCCTCCCCGTGAATACGAAGCGCGGTTGCGGCGTGCGCTGCCGGAGTGGCAGCTCAATTACACGTCGGATGATTATGTCGATTATACCTGGCACGCACCAACCGTCCGGCTACTCACGATGCGGCCTCGCTTGCGTCCGCCGAATGAAGGGTACGAATACCCGGCCTGGACGCACAACGCGCTGGGCGGCCTGCCCGCGGCAATCGATCCGGGCATCATGCTCGGTGCGAAGACGATTGCCGCGACTTTTCTCGACCTCTATCTCCGTCCCGAGTTTCTCAAGCGCGCCAAAGAGGAATTTTCCGAGCGCACGGGAGGGGGATTGGGTGGATCGAAATGGGTGCCCCCACTGCTCCCCAAGGACTTCAAGCCGCCCGTCGATCTGCGTTGGCCGGAATACATTCAAACGGTACGCGGCGAAGAATGGTGGCTGCCGACGCCGGCATCGGGATCCGGCGCTGGCGAACCGCTCTAGCGGCAATGAGCGAATCCATAGTACGTAGGCGCTCGGCCGCCTCGAGATCGATGGACGCAAAAGTGCCTTATGAGCGCCGTCCGCTGCCACCCAGTCTCTACGCCGATACGGCGCGAGCGCCCGTATCGGCGCCGGCACTCGAGCGCGACTGCACGGTTTCGGTTGCCGTTGTCGGTGCCGGCTATACCGGCCTCTCGACGGCACTGCATTTGGCGCAAGCGGGTGTGGATACCGTTGCGATCGACGCTCACGAACCGGGCTGGGGCGCCTCCGGTCGAAATGGCGGGCAGGTGAACCCGGGCCTCAAGCACGATCCGGACGAAGTTGAGCGCGATTTTGGGCCCGACCTGGGGCGCCGGATGGTGGCGCTCGCGGGCTCGGCACCCCAGGCTGTTTTCGACCTGGTCGAGCGTCATCGTATCGACTGCGAGGCGAAGCAAAGCGGCACGATACGGGCGGCCGTCGCGGCATCGTCCCTTGAAAGGGTCCGAGCGGCGGCGCAACAGTGGCTCGCTCGCGGCGCTCCAGTGGAATTTCTCGATGCGGACGCCGCGGCACGGGCAACCGGGACGCGGCGATACCGCGGAGCGTTCCTCGATCGGCGGGGCGGCAGCGTCAATCCTCTGGGCTACGCAAGGGGCCTCGCCGACGCGGCAGGCAAGGCCGGTGCCGGGATTTATGGCGCCACGCCCGCATTGAAGTTGAAACGCGATGGTAAATTCTGGCAGATCGAAACGCCCTCGGCGACGATTCGGGCCGAGCAAGTGGTCATCGGCACGAACGGCTACACGGATGGGCTGTGGCCGCGTTTGCGCGAGAGTATCGTTCCGCTTTATACCGCGATAGCCGCAACCGAACCCCTGCAACCGTCGGTGGCAGCACAGATTATGCCGACCCGCTCGGTGCTCTACGAGCAGTCCAATTTTTATGCGTATTACCGGATCGATGCGCAGGGCCGTTTCCTGATCGGCGGGCGAAGTCACCTGGGAGATCGGTCCCGGCCCGAACATTTTAGACATCTCATCGACTATGCCGTTAAATTGTTTCCACAACTTCGCGGCGTTCGGTGGACCCACTTCTGGAATGGGCAAGTCGCGATCACGACCGATCACTATCCCCACATCCATGAGCCGGCATCGGGCCTGCGAATCGGCCTTGGCTATAACGGTCGCGGGATCGCGATGGCGACGGAGATGGGTCGTTTGCTTGCCAAGCGGACTCTCGGCGCTGCCAAGACAGAGATCGACTTTCCGATCACCGGGATCAAACCCATGCCGTTCCATTCCCTCTGGCCCGCCTATGTGGAGGCGCGGCTTTACTTCGGCATTCTTCGAGGCTGGCTCGTGGATCGATGACGCGCGATGGAGCCGTCGGACGGGATATTGAAATGCGCGGACACCTCCGCCGGTCGCGGCGGTGATTGCTGGATGGTCGACTTCGGAATTGTTTACTTCACACGCGCACCCGAAACTTGATGGCTCATCGGCCCCGTTTCGACCCGGATGCGCCGGGCTCACCGGAAAAGAAGGTGCGAAGGATCTGGCTAACCGTGTCCGGCGCTTCGACAAGGATCGAATGGCGTAAGCCGGGCAGAATTTGTAGCACCGCGCGTGGAATGCGCTCAGCCATCAAGCGCGCCATGCGAGGATTGGACCCGATATCGTGCTCGCCGGTCATCACCAAGGTCTCGGCGGCGATTTCGTGAAGGCGCTCGGCAAAGTCGGTGAGCGCGAGGACGCGATAGGCGGCGGCATAGCATGCGGGGTCGTTGGCCCGATTGCGCATCGCAAGCGTCTCTATCAAATCCGGATTGGCCCGTCGAAAATCGTCGGTGAACCATCGCTCCAAGGATTTGCGGAAGTAGTCGCCAGGAATGCCCGATGCGACCATGTCGAGCCGTTCGACGACGCGCGCTTTCTCTTGCGGGGTGCGACCGGCGACCGTGCTGATCAGCGCGAGTTTGCGGAGTTGGTTCGGGTGCGTCATGGCGAATGCCTGGGCAACCAGGCCGCCGAGCGAGAATCCGGCCACGTGGCAGCCACCGAAATCGAGCGATTCGATCAGCGCGCGCAAATCCTCGGCGAAATCATCGATGTGATAAGGCCCCGGCACCTTTTCCGACTCGCCATGTCCCCTCAGGTCATAGCGTAGCAACCGGAAGCGATCGCGCAGCCGAGCGGCAACGCCATCCCACGCCTCGAGTTGGTTGCCGACGCCGTGGATGAGCACGAGTGGCGCACCCTCACCCTCGAGCATGTAGCGGATGCCGATGTCGTTTGCGCGGATCATGACGCTCGTCATGGGAATATGCGCGCCGTCACGCCGGGCGGTCGCCTTCCGCCGTTACGCGATGCATGACGCGACGGTGGCCGTGATAGTCGTTGATCGCGTGGTGCATGACGCATCGATTGTCCCAAAAGGCGAGGCTATTGACGCTCCATCGATAGCGGCACGTAAATTCCGGCCGAACCGCGTGACGCCACAGAAACTCGAGCAAGCTCCGGCTCTCGTCTTCCGTCCAGCCGCTGAAGCGCACCGTGTATAAGGGGTTGACATAGAGCGCCTTGCGCGCGGTCTCCGGATGGGTGCGCACGACCGGATGCTCGGTCTCGATCCGGGTCGCCTGTTGCATCGCCGCGTCGTTGCGCAGGCGCATGGTCCGGTGCGCCCCGAAATTTCCTGCCGCAATCGCCTGATTGTAAGCCAGGGGATTATGGACCGCCTTCATGCCATCGAGCATGCCGCGCAAACCCGGCGACAGCGTCTCATAGGCAAGGTACTGGTTGGCGAACAATGTGTCGCCGCCGTAGGGTGGCACCTCGAGCGCGTAGAGAAACGAGCTAAGCGGCGGCTTCTCGAGATACGAGTTATCGGAATGCCAACCCTCGCCGAAAAGCAGCTTTTCGTGGGTGTCCTTGACCACGACCATAAGTTCGGGCAACTCGGCGGCACTCTCTATGAAGGGGTCGACCATGACCGGGCCAAGGCGGCGCGCAAACGCGATCTGCTGGGGAGGGGCCAGATGCTGATCCGGAAAGACGAGGACGAGATGCTCGAGGAAGGCGTTATGGACGTCGGCGAACGTGTCCTGGCTCAGCTCAGCCGCCAGATCGACGCCGCGAACCTCGGCGCCAATCGACCCGGACAGTGGTGCCACGTCGATCGTTCGATACCCCATCGGACTCCAGCCTTCACGGAACAGAGGATCGTAGAGATGACGGCCCTGCTGGCGCAAGACGATTGTGACGGGGAGGCTTCAGCGCTTGTCAAATCGCATGCGCCCGTGTTCGAGTAGGGCGGCCTGACCTTCGCGCGGCGCTGTGTTGACGAGAGCCTGGAATCCAAAGGGAGCGAAAGATTGAAGTTTTCAATCGCCGTCAACATGGAACGCTACCGGGCAAGCGATGACATCCGCCGGGTTGCGGCGCATGCCCTGGATTTGGTCAAACTCGCCGAACAGGGCGGCTTCGAGATCGCCTGGGCGGCCGAGCATCATTCAATCGAACTCGTTATTGCGCCCAATCCCTTCTCGCTGTTGACCCATTGGGCAGCACACACCCGCACGATCCGGCTCGGCACGGCCGTCATCGTCGCCCCCTATTGGCACCCGATTCGGGCTGCCGGAGAGGCGGCACTTTGCGACGTTCTAAGCGGTGGGCGGCTCGAGTTCGGTATCTCGCGCGGCGCCTTCCAATACGAATTCGATCGCATGGCGGGCGGCATCCCTCAGCAGCAGGGTGTGGCGCACGTCAAGGAAATGCTGCCCGCGATCAAGGCGCTTTGGCGCGGTGACTACGAGCACAACGGTGCACTGTGGCGCTTTCCGCGCGCCACGTCGGTGCCGAAGCCGCTCCAGAAGCCACACCCGCCGGTCTGGGTCGCGGCGCGCGATCCCGGCACCTTCGATTTCGCGCTCGAGCAGGGTGCGAATATCATGGCGACTCCGCTTTCGCGCCCACACGCCGAGGTCGGCATCCTCGGCGAGCGCTACCGCGCGACCTTGGCCAAATATCCGGGTGCGCCGCGACCGCGATTTCTCATGCTGCGGCGCACTTGTGTTTACAGCCGACGGGAGGACTGGCGCATACCGGTGGAGGTTTCGATCGACTACAGCCGGCGATTCGAAACCCTGTTCAAAAACGTGGGTGGCGTCGAAAATGGCTTTCCCGAACCGACCGATCTCGAACAGGTCGCCGACCGCGCCGACTTTCGCCCAGACGCAATCCGCGACGCGATGGTGTTCGGGACGCCGGAGGAGGTCGTCGATAAGCTCAATTCCTATGCGGCTGCCGGGGTCGAGCAGTTCTGCTACGGTGCGAACTTTGGCCTGGCACCCGAGTTCGCAATGCGCTCGCTCGAACTCTTCATCACCGAGGTGATGCCGCACTTCGCCGAACCGACCGCCGCGGCGGCCGCTCGACGCCATTAAGCGGCGTTGGGCGCTTTGATGGGGTAATGTGGCAACGGTTGAAGGAAAGGGCTCCGATGTCGAACATCGCCTCCGTTGATACCTCGGGCGTCTCTTCGCGGCAGGGTGGCGATCCCCTGTTGCGCCCACTGGAGATCAAGGGTCTGAGGCTGCGCAATCGCATCATGAGCACCAGCCACGCCTCCACCCTCGATGACAACGGCCTCCCCAAGGAGCGTTATCAGCGCTATCACGAAGAAAAGGCGAAAGGCGGGTTGGCTCTCACCATGTTCGGCGGGTCGTCCATGGTCGACGCCGATTCAAGCTGGGGTGGCGGTCAGATCGACGTCGGCAGCGACGCGATAATTCCCTATTTTCAGGCTTTCTCGGCGCGCATCCACCGTCACGGTGCCGCACTCATGTGCCAGATCTCGCACCTCGGCCGGCGAGCCGACGCGACGGCGATGAACTGGCTGCCGGCACTCGGCCCTTCGCGCATTCGCGAAACGCAGCATCGAAGTTTTCCAAAGGAAATGGATCGCGCCGACATCGATCGGATCGTGAAAGCGTACGGCCATGCCGCGCGACGGTGCCGGGAGGGTGGGCTCGACGGACTCGAAACGCTCTCCGGCGGGCATCTCATCGGGCAATTCTTCTCGCCGCGCACCAATCGTCGGAGCGATGAATTCGGCGGCTCGACGGAAAACCGTGTTCGCTTCGCCCTGATGGTGCACGAGGAGATTAGGCGCCAAGCCGGCAATCTCGTCGTGGGCATTCGCTTCGTCGTCGACGAGGGAATCTCGGACGGGCTCGACTTCGAAGAATGCCTCAAAATCGCGGGCATCTTTGAGCGCTCGGGATTGATCGATTTCTTCAACTGCATCTTCGGCCGGATGGACACGGAACTCGCGCTGGCTGAGCATAACATGCCCGGCATGTCGCAGCCGATTGCGCCGTTTCTCAAGGTCGTCGGCGCCTTTAAGCGCGAGACGCGGCTTCCCGTCTTCCACGCAGCACGGATCCCGGATATCGCCACCGCACGCCACGCCATCGGCGAGAACCTGCTCGACATGGTGGCGATGACGCGCGCCCATTTCGCCGACCCGCAAATCGTCAACAAACTGGCGCGCGGCGAGGAGCATCGGATTCGTCCGTGTATCGGCGCTTCTTATTGCATGTACAAGAAAGTCGGCTGCATCCATAACCCGGCCACGGGGCGCGAGGAGCATCTGCCCCAGATCGTCACCCGATCCCCCGCGCCGGGGCGCAAAGTCGTCGTGGTCGGGGGTGGGCCGGGCGGACTCGAAGCTGCCCGCGTATGCGCCGAACGTGGACATGAGGTCGTGCTGTTCGAGGCCGGCGCCAAGCTCGGCGGCCAATTACTGACTGCCGTGCGCGCCACGTGGCGGCGCGATCTTATCGCCATCGTGGCCTGGCGGGAGGCCGAGCTTGAGCGCTTGGGCGTGGATGTCCGGCTGAACGCCTATGCCGAAACCGAGGACATCCTGCGCGAGAAGCCGGACGCCGTCATCATCGCGACGGGAGGAATTCCCGATATCGAGTGGCTCGACGGTGGTGAACACTGCGCGAGCGTGTGGGATGTATTAAGCGACGCGAACCGTGCGAAGGACGATGTCATCGTTTATGACGGAACCGGTCGCCATGAGGCCGTATCTTGCGCGCTCCACTTGGCGGAGCATGGTTGCCACGTGAAGTTCGTGACAATCGACAACCTCGTGGCGCTGGAGATGGCCTATCACGAGCGCGCCATCTATCGAAAGCGCTTCGCCCTGAACAATATCGAGGTCGTTACCGATAGCCAGTTGGTCCGGGTCGACCGTGTCGGGAACCGGCTCGCAGGGACCTTTCGCCACGAGTTGACGGGACAGGAGAGCGAGATGACCGCCTCGCTCATCGTCGTCGAACACGGCACGGTGCCGGTCGATGCCCTCTATCGGGATCTGCGGGGACAGTCATTCAATGACGGCGTTACCGACATCGAAGCACTCCTGGCCGGTCGGCCGCAGCCGGGCAAACGGAATGGGGACAGCACCTTCGAACTGCACCGGATCGGCGATGCCGTGGCCAGCCGCAACGTGCACGGCGCCATTTACGATGCGCTGCGCCTCTGCATGGCGCTTTAGCGCGTCTCAGCATTGCCGGCATGCCGGCAAATTCTCGGCATCTGGCGTCAGGACGTTTTTTCGCCGGTTAATCGCGGGAACTTTTTTCCGCGCGATGAATCCAATGGGTTGGGAACGGATTCCAAGCGGACGAAGGAAATGGGTGGAGTCACGGTGCGAATGGCGGAGGACGCCGGGCTCGTGGAACGAATGCGGCGCGGCGACCTCGATGCCTTCACTGCGGTCATGCAGCGCAACAATCTCGCCCTGTGGCGCATCGCGCGCATTATCCTAAAAGACGAGACCGAGGCCGAGGACGCGGTGCAAGACGCCTATGTCAGCGCCTTCACCCATCTGAGCGGCTTCCGCGGGGAGTCGAGCCTCTCGACATGGCTATCCCGTATCACCGTGAACGAGGCGCTCCGGCGCCTGAGGCGCCGCCGGCCGACGGTGGCATTGCACGACGTGGTGGAGCCGCTGGCTGCCGATCATTCGAGCTTCCTGGCGCCACCCGTCGCATCGAATCCCGAGCAGGCGGCGGCGCGTCGGGAAATCCGTCGCCTTGTCGAGCAGGCGATCGATAAGCTGGAACCGGCGTTTCGAAGCGTCTTCGTCATGCGCGTCATCGAGCAAATGAGCATCGAAGAAACGGCGCGAAACCTCGCGATTCGTCCCGAGACCGTCAAGACCCGCCTCCACCGCGCAAATCGTCAACTG
>DASPOR010000145.1 GCA_035625915.1 Alphaproteobacteria bacterium
GAGTTCCGCCACGATGCCCGTCGAGCTTTCGTTATGGACGAGGACGACCGCCCGATAATCGTGTGTTCCGACTCTCGTCTCGATATCGGATGGATCGACCGCTTCGCCCCACGGCACCTCGAGGGTGTCGACGCCGACGCCAAGCGCCCTGCCGATTGCGGCAAAGCGTTCGCCGAACTGGCCATTGACGACGACGAGAATGCGCTCCCCCGCTTTGAGGACATTGACGAGGCACGCCTCCATCATGCCCGTTCCGGTCGCGGCCGCCATTAGAATGCGGTTTTCGGTGCCGAAGATCGGTTTCAGCTTGCGCTCGACCTCTAACAGGATTGCACTGAATTCGGGACCGCGATGCGCGAGCATGGGTTGCGCCATCGCGGTGCGTATGCACTCTGGCACCGCGGTCGGGCCCGGCAGTCTCAATCGGTAAGGCGCGGGCGGAAGATTGGTCGAGATTTCGCTTTCTTGTCGGTCGATCATCGGGGACGCTCGAATATCTGGGGGAGGGGGATACTTCGGACGCTCATGCGATTGTGTTTCAGCCTCACAATTTTGCGATCCGTCGCTGCTTGGCGGCGGTGGCGCTCTCGGCCGGCGCGATTGATGCCTGCCGATTGCAATGACAGGTGTGTATATTGTGGGGCGCGACGCCGTCAATGGCGAGCAGCCGATCGTCCTCGCTGTAGCATAATTCTCAGGACAATGGGATTGCATCGGCAAGCGCGTGAGATGCATGCACGAGCGCTTCGAGCTATGTGAGCGAGGCAGGGAGAGCAAATGAGCGTTACGGGTAACGAGGCCTTCGGACTGGGCCGCACGGGCGGCCATCGCCACCTTTTGCTTGGCAGCCGGCACATGGTTTCGGCGGGTCATTTTGCGGCCGCACATGCGGCGTTTCTCGTCCTCGAAGCGGGCGGCAACGCCGTCGATGCGGGGGTTGCCGGCGGGATCGCGCTCGGCGTGCTGCAGAGCGACCTTGTGAACGTGGCGGGCGTCGCACCCATCATGGTTTATCGCGCCGAGCGGCGGGAATTGATCACGATCGACGGCCTCGGCGTGTGGCCGAGGGCGGCAAATCCAGATTATTTCCGCACGGCGCACCGCGGCGAAATCCCCGAAGGCTTGATGCGTACGGTGGTGCCGGCAGCACCGGCGAGCTGGCTCAAGGCGCTCTTGCGCTATGGGACCATGAGTTTTGGCGAGGTAGCATCCGCCGCAATCTCGTTCGCGCGCGAAGGCTTTCCGATGCATCCGCCGATGTCCGACTATATCGCCCGCAATTCGGAACGGTATCGGCGCTGGCCTCAGAACGCCGCAATCTATCTGCCGAAGGGTCGGGCGCCCCGGGTCGGCGAAATTTTCGTGCAGCGCGATCTTGCGGCGACGCTTCAGTACATGGCGGACGAAGAAAAACCCTCGGCCAAAGGCGGCCGTGAGGCCGGTATCCGAGGTGCGCGAGACGCCTTCTATAAAGGCGACATTGCGCGGCAGATCGCTGCCTTTCACGCGGCGAATGGCGGATGGATGACGGAAGCAGATCTGGCGGGTTACGACGTGCGAATTGAGCCTGCGGTCAAGGTTCGATTCGGCGACATCGAGGTCCATACCTGTGGCCCCTGGTGCCAGGGTCCGGTTTTGGCGCAAGCGCTCAGGCTTCTCGATGGAATCGACCTTAGGGCACTCAACCACAATTCGCCCGCCTATATCCACACGGTGACCGAAGCGCTCAAACTCGCCTTCGCAGACCGGGAGGCCTATTACGGCGATCCGCAATTCGTCGACGTGCCGCTCGAAGCGCTTCTTTCGGATCGTTATTCGGCCGAGCGGCGCAAGCTTATCGACCCCGAGCGCGCAACACCCGGTATGCCGGCGGCGGGCCGGGCGTGGGCGGACCGAGCACCGCCCGAACTTGTCCTCGCAACTGGTGCAGGGGTCGGCGGCGCTGGGCCGCGCACCGCGCACGATACATCCTATATCGCGGTCGTCGACCGTCACGGCAATGCGTTCTCGGCAACACCGAGCGACAGTTCGAGCGACATGGAAATTGTGCCCGGCACGGGCTTGGCGCCCTCCTCACGAGGTTGCCAATCCTATACGATCGATGGCCACCCAAGCGCTTTGGCGCCGGGTAAACGTCCGCGCCTCACACCGAATCCCGCAATGGCCTTCTTCGGCGATCGCGTGGTAATGCCATTCGGCACACCGGGCGGGGACGTACAGAGCCAGGCGATGCTTCAAGTGCTGCTCAACGTCGCGGTATTCGACATGGATCTGCAGGCCGCGGTCAGCGCGCCGCGCTTTGCAACATACAGCTTTCCAAATTCCTTCGAGCCGCACGATTATCTGCCCGGCCGGCTCATGGTCGAGTCCCGGATGCCGAAGAAGACAATGGATGTTCTGGCGACCCTTGGCCACGATGCGCAGGCTTGGCCGGAGTGGTCTTGGCACGCTGGCTCCGTGTGCGCGGTCGTGCTCGATAAAACGACGGGCGTGCTGGCAGGTGGGGCCGATCCGAGACGTTCTTCCTATGCCGTTGGATGGTAGGTGTCGAGATCAACGCCCGTCGGCCAGCTGGATAGGGATAGTGCGCAATCCCGCGGCTTTTACCCGGCAAGGGTAGAAGGCAGGAGATCGAAGAATGCGCGCACGACGCGGACCGATAGCCGCTCCTTGAGGCAAACCGCGAATTCGGTGCTTTCGATCCTGGCGTCGCGTACGGCTACTTTGCGAAGCCGCTGATCGTGGCCGAACTCGCTTTCGAACACGGCGCCAACACCGAGGCCGGCGGCCACACCTTCGCGCGCAGCCTCTCGGCTGCCGATTTCAAGCGTATCGCCGAGCGTGACGCGTGCGTCCGCAATGGCGCGCTCGAAACGATGGCGTGTGATCGAACCCCGCTCACGCAGCACAACCCGTTGACCCTCAAGCTCTCGGAGCTTCACGCTTTTGCGGTTTGCCCAGGGATGGTTGCGCTCGACAAAAAGCAGCAAGCGCTCGCGCCGAAACGCCACCGCGTGAAGTCGCTCGTCCGGTACGAGGTCCGCAAGCACCGCGATATCGCTCTTCCGGTCGAGCAATGCGTCAAGAACGTCGCGGGAGTTGCCGAATGTGAGGGAGAGCTTGATGCCGGGATAGCGGCGGTTGAACGGCCCGAGGAGCGGGATGATGTGGTGGGGGGCATCAGCACCCACCCGAAGCAGGCCGCGCAGAAGCCCACGGGCCGAAGCCAGGACCTGCTCCGCTTCCGTCTCGAGGACGAATTGGCGGCGCGTGATCTCGTGGAGGGCCTTGCCGAGCTCTGTGATCTCGATTCCACGCCCGATGCGCTCGAAAAGCTTAATGCCGTAAGTGTCTTCGAGCTCCTTCACTTGGGCCGAAATGGTCGGCTGGGTGACGTGAAGGGCCGCAGCGGCACGGGTGAAGCTTCCCTCGCTCGCCACGGCGTGGAAGGCCCGAAGTTGGGCATGATTGATTGCCATAGCCTATCTGTCACATAGTTTTTATCGATTTGCCTTATGCTATTCCCGCGGCGCATAAAAGCGCAACGCAATCCGAACCCGCAAGCCGGTCCGAGACCACGCGACAAACGACTGAAGGAGCCACCCGCGATGACCGCCGACCACACCAAGAGCGCTGGCGCGACCGCCCTCTCGCCGACAGGAGATCCCTGGCTCCTGACACCGGGTCCGCTTACCACCTCGGAATCGGTGAAGCGCGCGATGCTGCACGATCTCGGGTCGCGGGACCGCCAATTCATCGCAGTCAATCGCGCTGTGCGCGAGCGGCTCGTCGACATCGTGAACGGTGCGCAGACACACGTCTGTGTTCCGCTCCAAGGCAGCGGAACCTTTGTCGTCGAGGCCATGATCGGGACCTTCGTCCCGGCGACGGGCAAGCTGCTCATTCTCGTGAACGGCGCCTACGGCAAGCGCATTGCCAGAATGTGCGAGTATTACGGTCTCTCGCATGTGGTCGAGGAGTCGGCCGAGGACGTGCCTATCGACCCGGCTGCGCTCGATCGTCGCCTTGCGAACGATCCCGACATCAGCCACGTCGCCATCGTTTATTGCGAGACAACCTCCGGCCTGCTGAACCCGGTCGAGGAAATCGCGAAAATAACGGCCCGCCATGAGCGCCATCTTTTAATCGACGCCATGAGTGCCTTCGGGGCCATCGAAATCGATGCCCGCAAGATTCCGTTCGATGCGGTGGTGGCATCCAGCAACAAATGTCTCGAGGGCGTCCCGGGTATCGGGTTTTGCATTGCTCGGAAGGCTGCCTTGGAGAAATGCCGCGGCAATGCACCATCGCTCAGCCTCGACCTCTATGACCAGTGGACGTCGATGGAGAAGAACGGCCAGTGGCGATTTACGCCACCCACGCACTGCATCTTGGCGTTCGCACGCGCCCTCGATGAGTTCGATGCCGAGGGCGGTGTCGCAGGACGCGGCGGGCGCTATCGCGCCAACTGCAGAATTTTAGTCGATGGGCTGCGAGAGATCGGGTTCCAGACATTGCTTCCGGATTCGCTTCAAGCACCTATCATCGTGACGGTCAGGATGCCGCACGATCGGAAATTCAACTTCGAGGCATTCTATGACCGTCTCGGCAGGGCAGGCTATGTCATCTATCCGGGCAAGCTTACGGTCGCCGACAGTTTCCGCATCGGTTGCATCGGCCGGCTGGGTGCAAAAGAGATACGCGGCGTTCTTGCCGTGATCCGGGCCGCCCTGGACGACATGGGCGTTACCGATTGCGCTCCTGCGCCGGCCGAGGCCGCAAAATTGCGTGCTTGAGCGTTCGGCAGCTGCCGGGCAGGCATATCGGGCCGTCACATGCCGTCCTCATTGCGGGGGCGAGGGTTGCGTCAGGTTAGCGAGGCAAAGCCGCCCTTGCCGAGGGCTGTCTGAGCCGACGCGAAACCAATATAATCAGATCGCGTTCTGGCGAGCGGATCCTCATAGGGGAGGGTGCGGTGACGAAATCATTGCCAAGTCATGTGCGGGTGGTGATCGTCGGCGGTGGGGTGGTCGGCTGCTCGATCGCCTATCATCTCGCGAAACTCGGTTGGTCCGAAGTCGTCCTGCTCGAGCGAAAGAAATTGACGAGCGGAACCACATGGCACGCGGCCGGCCTGATCGGCCAGCTTCGCGCCACCCTCAACATGACGCGCCTGGCTCAGTACACTGCGGGACTCTATGCCGGTCTCGAAGCGGAAACCGGGATGGCAACCGGCTGGAAACAGCGCGGTTCGATCTCGCTCGCGACCACGCGCGAGCGGCTCGAGGAGCTTCTGCGCGGTGCGTCGATGGCAAAGACGTTCGGGCTCGAAATCCACGAAGTCGGACCGGCGGATATCAAAAAGCGCTGGCCGCTACTCAATGTTGCCGATGTTGTGGGTGGCGTTTTTCTTCCGAAGGATGGCCAGACGAATCCCGTCGACACGACAATGGCGCTCGCCAAGGGCGCGACCATGCGCGGCGCCAAAATCTTCGAGGGAACCAAAGTTACCTCGATCAAATCGTCGCGGGGTCGTGCGAGCGGCGTCGTCACGGAACGCGGCGATATCGAGGCCGAGCATGTGGTGATCGCGACGGGTCTTTGGTCGCGCTGGCTCGGCAAGAGCTGTGGGGTGAACATTCCGCTTCAGGCGTGCGAGCACTTTTATATCGTGACCGAGGATTTTCCTGGCCTTTCGGCCGATCTGCCAGTGCTGCGCGACCCCGATCACTGCGCCTATTTCAAGGAGGACGCGGGCAAACTGCTCTGCGGCGCCTTCGAGCCGAACGCGAAGCCATGGGCCGTTGACGGTATTCCCGAGGACTTCGAGTTCGGCGAGCTTCAGGAGGATTTCGACCATTTTGCCCCCATCCTCGAATCCGCGATGCGGCGGATTCCTGCATTGGAACAGGTCGGCATTCGCAAGTTCTTCAACGGCCCCGAAAGCTTCACGCCGGACGTGCGCTATATGCTCGGCGAAACACCTGAGATGAAGCGGCTTTATGTCGCCTCTGGATTCAACTCGACTGGCATCCAATCCGCCGGCGGTGCTGGCAAGGTCCTCGCCGAATGGATCGTAGGCGGGCACGCACCGATGGATTTGTGGGATGTCGATATACGTCGCATGCAGCGCTTCCAAACCAACAAGCGCTACCTTGCCGAGCGAGTCTCCGAATCGCTTGGCCTCCTCTATGCGATGCATTGGCCCTATCGCCAATATGAGAGTGCGCGCGGCGCGCGCACCTCGGCACTTTACGAGCGACTTGCCGAGCGCGGTGCGTGCTTTGGCGAGACCGCGGGATGGGAGCGCGCCAACTGGTTCGCTTCTAACGGCATCGAGCCCCATTACGTCTACAGCTACGGACGGCAGAACTGGTTTTCCTGCGCCGCTGCCGAGCATCGCGCGGTGCGCGAGGCAGTGGCTCTCTTCGATCAAAGCTCGTTCTCGAAAATTCTCGTCAAAGGCAGAGACGCGGAGCGCGTGCTGCAGGGCGTCTGTGCAAACGATGTTGCCGTTCCGGTTGGGCGGATCGTCTATACCCAATGGCTCAACGCACGCGGCGGAATCGAGGCGGACCTCACTGTGACCCGACTTGCGGAAACCGAATTCATGGTCGTGACGAGCACCGTTTGCGGCGTGCGCGATCTCGACTGGCTCCAGCGTCACATCCCGGACGAGTCCCACGCCTTCGCGGTGGATGTCACCTCGGGTTATGCCATGCTGAGCGTGATGGGGCCGAGGAGCCGTGCGCTTCTCGAGAAGGTTTCCGGCGACGATCTCTCGAATGCGGCCTTTCCATTCGGCTCCTCGCGAGAAATCGAAATCGGCTATGCGAGGGTACGCGCCGCGCGTATTACCTATGTGGGCGAGCTCGGTTGGGAACTCTATGTTCCGACCGAGTTCGCACGCAACGTATTCGATGCAATCGTGAATGTGGGCGACGGATTCGGCCTCAAGCTCGCGGGCATGCATGCGATGGATTCGTGCCGGATGGAGAAGGCCTATCGAAGCTGGGGCCACGACATTGCCGATGAGGACACACCCCTTGAAGCCGGCCTCATGTTCGCGGTCAAGCTCGACAAGAACGTCGATTTCCTTGGGCGTGAGGCACTATTGCGTCAGCGGGAAAAGGGTATTGCCAAACGGCTGGTGCAATTCGCGCTCGACGACCCGGAGCCGCTTCTTTACCACAACGAGCCGATTTGGCGCGACGGCAGGATCGTCGGTCGAATCACTTCGGGCGCGTATGGTCATCATGTCGGGCGCTCGGTCGGCCTCGGGTACTTGCAAAATGATTCAGGCGTCGACGCATCCTACGTGAAAGAGGGGCGCTACGAGATCGAGGTCGCTGGCGCGCGCCACGCCGCGAGGGCGAGCCTCGAGCCGCTCTACGACCCGAAAGGAGCCCGGATAAAAAGCTAGCGCCCTGTGCAATGACACGAAATCAGGTGGCTCCCTTCACTCATCGCTCTCCCAAGCGGCGGGAGAGGCTTTCGCGGGGTTAAGCAGGCGAAGCCCAGCGCGCCCAGCGTTGAGCGAGGATATCTCGTTTCAAAATAGTCGAATGGGACGTCAGCGCATCGTCGGCATTACGAACTCGGCGCCAGCGCGGATCCCCGTCGGCCAGCGCGAGGTGATCGTCTTCATGCGGGTATAGAAGCGCACTCCTTCCGGCCCATGAATATGGTGGTCGCCGAAGAGGGAGCGCTTCCAGCCGCCGAACGAATGGAATGCCATTGGCACCGGGATCGGCACATTGACGCCCACCATGCCGATTCGAGCACGCGTAGCGAAGTCCCGGGCCGCGTCGCCATCGCGGGTGAAGATCGCGGTGCCGTTACCGAACTCGTGCGCGTTCACGAGACCGAGTGCCGATTCATAGTCCTTACTCCGGACGACCGAAAGCACGGGGCCGAATATCTCCTCCTTGTAGATGCGCATCTCGGGCTTCACCTCGTCGAAGAGGCAGCCGCCGATGAAATATCCGTTCTCATAGCCTTGCAGCTTGGTGTTGCGGCCGTCGACGGCGAGCTTGGCGCCCTCCTTGACACCGAGGTCGACATAGCCTTTCACCCGCGCGTAGGCTTCCTTGGTCACGAGCGGTCCCATTTCTGCTTCCGCATCGGTGTAGGGTCCAATTTTGAGGTTACGCACGCGCGGCGCAAGCCGCGCCATCAACGCATCCCCGGCGCCACCGACGGCGACCGCGACGGAAACCGCCATGCACCGCTCGCCGGCCGAACCATAGGCGGCCCCCATGAGAGCGTCCGTCGCCTGCGCCATGTCGGCGTCAGGCAAAACAACCATATGGTTCTTTGCCCCGCCCAGGGCCTGGACGCGCTTATTGTGCGAAGTGCCTGTGCGGTACACGTATTCTGCAATCGGCGTCGAGCCGACGAAGCTCACCGCTTCGATGCCAGGGTGCGCCAGAATGGCGTCGACCGCCATCTTGTCGCCGTTGACGACGTTGAGAACGCCTTCGGGCACGCCCGCTTCGATCATGAACTCGGCAAGGAGGAGTGGGGTCGAGGGATCGCGTTCGGAGGGCTTCAGGACGAACGTATTTCCGCAGGCGATGGCAATCGGGAACATCCACATGGGCACCATGGCCGGGAAATTGAACGGCGTAATGCCGGCAACGACGCCGAGGGGTTGGCGCATCGAATAGCTATCGACATTGGTGCCGACATTCTCGGTGAACTCGCCTTTGAGCAGTTGGGGGATGCCGCAAGCGAATTCGACGACTTCGA
>DASPOR010000146.1 GCA_035625915.1 Alphaproteobacteria bacterium
AGGAAGGGAGCCGCTCGTGCCAAAACCCACAATCACCAAGGAGGCGTTCGAGACCCTCGCCATGCGTGCGGGCCTCACACTCACCCCCAAGCAGAAGACCGAGCTTTACGACGCCTACGCCTATGTGGAGGCGATGGCGGAACGCGTTCGCGCTGGGGGAAAGCGCTCGCCGCTCGCCGAACCGGCGACGATCTTCAAAGCGCGTGGATGAGGGTGACATGACGGAAATTCAGACGATTGCGGAAGCGGCAAAACTTTTCGCCGCGCGCAAACTTTCGCCCGTCGAGCTTACCAAGTCGTGCCTCGCCCGCATCGAACGGCTGAACGGCAAGCTCAGTGCATTCATCTCCGTTACGGCCGAGCGCGCCCTTGTCGAGGCGAAGGCCGCCGAGTCAGCGCTTATGGCCGGCAAGTCGAAGGGCGCGCTACACGGCATTCCGATCGCCCACAAGGACATTTACTGCACCAAGGGTCTTGCCACGACGGCGCACTCGAAGGTGTTGGCCGATCACATACCGACGGAAGACGCTGTTACGGTCGTCAAGCTCGCCGAGGCGGGCATCGTCATGCTCGGCAAGCTCGCGACTCACGAGTTCGCGTGGGGCGGGCCGTCGTTCGATCTGCCCTGGCCGCCCGCGCGCAACCCGTGGAACCCAAAACACTTCACCGGCGGCTCCTCAAGCGGCACGGGCGCGGCCGTCGCCGCCGGCCTCATCCTGGGCGGTACCGGTTCCGACACCGGTGGGTCGATCCGTCTGCCAGCAGCATATTGCGGCGTTGCGGGCATCAAGCCGACCTACGGCCTCTGCTCGCGCAGGGGTATTCTTCCACTCGCCTACTCGCTCGACCATGCTGGCCCGCTTGCCTGGACCGTCGAGGATTGTGCGATCCTCCTGCAAGCGATGGCGGGCCACGATCCGAGCGATCCCGCGAGCGCCGATGTCCCCATCCCCGATTTTCGCGCGGAAATCGAGACGCCAATCAAGGGCCTACGAATTGGATTCGTGCGCCACTTCCATGAGACCGACAATCCGTCGAACGACTCCGTCAAAAAGTCGCTCGAAGGGGCGGCGGATACATTCCGCCGTCTGGGCGCCGAAGTCCAGGATGCAACACTTGCCCCGCTCGAGGATTGGCATTCGTGCGGCATGCTCATCATGATGACGGAGGCCTACACGCTTCATGAGCCGTGGCTCAAATCCCGCCCGCAGGATTATGGCGAGTTCATGCGCGACCGCTTGAGCCTCGGTGCCTTCGTCACGGCGGCGGACTATATCCAGGCGCAACGAATGCGGCGGGAACTCTGCGCGCACTTCACCGAGAAAATGCGGTCGTTCGACCTGTTGCTCTCGGCCGCGACCCCATTCGAAGCACCCCTCATCGATGACATGACGAAAATGAGCTCGTTCGAGCGCCCCTCCCTTACCTTCCCCTTCAATGTCACGGGGACGCCGACGCTCGCCCTCCGTTGCGGCTTCACCGACGCCGGCCTTCCGCTTGGCATGCAACTTTCCGGGCGGCCGTTCGAGGATGCCTTGGTCCTGCGTGCGGGCCACGCCTACGAGAAGGCGACGAACTGGAGCAAGCGGAGACCGGCGATCGTATCGTGACGGCCATGCGGTAATCGCCGCACTGACTCGCGTGAGCGGACCTTTCCGCTCCCACATTCGAATGGTATGTTTCGCCCCGACCTCGATCCGGAGGGACGCGGCGGGCGGGGTCGTTCGGTCCATCAATGTCCGCCGTCGAGGAAGCGCTCAGGCCGATCACCGCCATGCCGTTTGTGCTTTCGCTCACTGTCGGTCGCTCGCATGCGTCGTCCGGCCTCATGGATAGCGCGGCCGTTGCGATGGGCGCTCCATGGGTTGCGGCGTTTCCACGGCACGGCGAAAGGTGCTGCCGTCGGGCGCACGGCCCTGCCGCCTCGATTGGGTCGGTGCTGCCATGACCAGCCTTACGATGACGGAGAACGGCGTGGAGACCGCCTATGCGTGGCGGCGGTTGCTGGTCTCGCTCCTCCTCAGCACCGTCGGCGGCGTAGGCCTCTGGTCCGCCGTCGTCGTCCTGCCATCGATACAGGCCGAGTTCGGCATCGCCCGCGCGAGCGCTTCCCTTCCCTACACCGCGACGATGTTGGGATTCGCCGTCGGCGGAATTTGGATGGGCCGCATTGCAGACCGCTTCGGCGTCGTATTCCCGATCGTCGCCGGGGCCGCGGCACTCGGCGTCGGCTATGTGGGTGCGGCGTTTACGACGAGCCTCTGGCAATTCGCGCTCGCACAAGGCCTGATCATCGGCATGCTCGGCAGTGCCTCGACGTTCGGTCCGCTTATCGCCGACGTCTCCCACTGGTTCACGCGCAACCGGGGCATGGCGGTCGCGATCTGCGCAAGCGGCAACTACCTCTCGGGCACCGTGTGGCCGCCGATATTGCAGCACTTCGTCGATGGATATGGCTGGCGCGAGACTCACATCGGCGTCGGCATTTTCTGCGTCGCGACAATGCTTCCTCTCGCCCTCTTGCTGAGGCGTCGAGCACCTGTGTTCCTGGGTTCGGCATCCGCGTCCCAAGCGGTTGCCGAGCTGGGTGCGATCCGCATTACGCCCAACGCCTTGCAAGCACTTCTCGCGGTCGCGGGCTTTGCGTGCTGTGTTGCCATGTCGATGCCCCAGGTCCACATCGTGGCCTATTGTGGCGATCTCGGTTACGGCGTGGCGCGGGGAGCGCAAATGCTTTCGCTCATGCTCGGCTTCGGCGTGCTGAGCCGGCTCGGGTCGGGTTGGATTTCCGATCGCATCGGCGGCGTGCGGGCACTGCTCTTCGGCTCGGCGCTGCAGTGCCTCATGCTGTTGTTCTATCTCCCGTTCAATAGCTTGACCTCGCTCTATATCATCTCGGCACTATTCGGCCTCGCGCAGGGCGGGCTCGTGCCAAGCTATGCGATGATCGTGCGCGAGTATTTCGCGCCACGAGAGGCGGCCACACGCATGGGATTCGTCCTGATGGCGTCGACCATGGGCATGGCGATCGGCGGATGGATGTCCGGCGCCATCTTCGACCTGACCGGCTCTTACCCCGCTGCATTCGCCAACGGCATCGTCTGGAATCTGCTCAATCTCTCAATCGCGATTTGGCTGTGGCGTCATCCGCGAAGGCGTCACCTTGCCGTCGCAGGCTAGTTCAGAACGCTTGCCGGGGCCGGGCGCCGTGGGCTTGGAGCGGGTGAAGGGAATCGAACCCTCGTCGTAAGCTCTTCAGCACGCCTGTCCGCGTGCGCGTTTGTGATTCTACATCTGCCCGGTGACGCCAAGACGCGATCCTTGCCAGCGAGCCTCCGGTGAAGACTTCTCAATCGATGACCTTCACAAAATTCCGTCGAATCGAACGCGAGAACGACCTGCTCACGGAATGCACCGTTGCTTTGAAGCGGGCCGACGTCTTTGACATTTATTTGGTACGCTGACGCCGGCGTCTTGGCGCAAATTGGACGCCTTCACCGATCGAGAGGAATTCGATTCCGGCTGTCTCGAAGGCGCGGATCACACGAAAATAGCTCGCACCCCGCCGATCCATATCCGAGCCGGTCTCGATACGGCCAATGGTATTGACGGCGACGACAGCTCGATCAGCCAGAGCTTG
>DASPOR010000147.1 GCA_035625915.1 Alphaproteobacteria bacterium
ACCGGCGAAGGTTTTCCGGATCTATCCGAGGTTGGAGTCGAACTGGTCCCCGATGTCGCACCCTACGAGCGCATGAAGCTTCGCATGCTCAACGGCTGTCATTCCTCGATTGCCTATCTCGGGCAGCTCGCCGGTTACGAATTCGTGGCCGACGCGCTCGATGATCCGAATTTGCGCCGATTTCTTGAACGCATGATGGCGGAGGAGATCGCACCCACGCTGACCGAGTTTTCACCGCAACGGCTCACGGCGTATGGTGCGCAGCTTCTTCGTCGCTTCGACAATCGCGCGATCCGCCATCGCACCTGGCAGATCGCGATGGATGGATCGCAGAAACTGCCGCAACGCCTCCTTGGTACGATCGAAGATCGCCTGCGAAACAACGCGCCCGTGGCGAGGGTGACGCTCGCCATCGCCGCATGGATGCGCTTTCTCGGCGGCAAGGACGATCGCGGCGGGTCGATTGTCATATCGGACCCGCGTGCGCGAGAACTCACCGGTTGGGCCGAGGGGCGCCAGGACGACGGAGCCATCGCCGCCAATTTCGTCGAGCGCTCTGGAATTTTTTCCCCAGACCTGCAACGAAGCGATGGCTTCCGCCATGAGCTGGTCGCCGCGATCGCACTGTTGCGACGCGTCGGCGCTCGGGAGGCGCTGATGCAACCCACTTATGGCGGCGCATGATTTGGGATCATCGGTGCACCGTCACGAAGGGAGGAAAATCATGAAATCACGCGTAACGCTCTCTCTCGCCGGGATCGTCGGTACGGTCGGGCTATCTCTTGCACAACCTGCCGCCGCAAGCGAGCTACCGGCGTTACCGTCTTCACCCATCGTCATCAACGTCGTCGACGTGGCCGGCCAGCTCGCCCTGACCCAAAAATCGATGGAGGATTACCGCAAGGCGCATCCGGAGTTAGTCTCGAAGTTCAATTTTACGAAGGCGCCTGCCCCTGAACTCCCGGGCAAACTCAAAGCTCAGCAAAGCGCCGGTCGCGTGGATATTGACGTGGTACTGAGTGGCACGGACGCGATTTCCGCCGGACTGGAGCAAGGCCTTTGGGTGAAAATTCTTCCCGACTATACGGCGAAGTTCCCGAGCCTCGATGAAAACTACCTGCCCGGCGCGCTCGACATGCAGAAGCCGACGGAAGGTCAGGCGATCGAGGTCGTGTTCGCGATAGCAGGGCCGATGCTCGAATATGCGCCCGAACGCGTCAAGGATCCGCCGAAGACGACCGACGCGCTCTTGGCGTGGTGCAAAGCTCATCCCAACCGATTTTTCTATGCTCGTCCCGCAAATTCCGGACCAGGCCGCGCCTTCCTCCAAGGCCTGCCCTACATACTCGGCGACAGCAACCCGCGCGACCCGATCAATGGTTGGGCGAAGACGTGGGCCTATCTCAAGGAGCTTAATAGCTGCATCGAATATTACCCCTCGGGCACTGGTGCCACGATGAAGGAACTCGGCGAAGGGTCCCGCGACATCATTGTTTCAATGCCTGGCTGGGACATCAATCCGCGCGTTCTGGGAACCGTACCGAAGTCGGCAGAGACGACCATCCTTGAGGGACCCGCGGGATTCAAATGGGTATCTGACGCCCAGTATGTTGGAATCCCGAAGGGGTTGGCACCCGATCATCTTGCGGTCGTGCTCGATCTCATCGCCTTCATGCTGAAGCCGCAGCAGCAGGCTTATGCGTGGGACGAAGGTTACTTCTACCCGGGTCCCGCGATCAAAAACGTCCCACTCACCATGGCACCCAAGGAGAGCCAGGACACGCTAAAGGAATTCGGCCGACCCGAGTATGACGAGCTGATCGCGAAATACCCGATCATGACGCCACTTTTCGGAAAGGATCTCGTCGCCGCGTTCCACAAATGGGACGAGGAAATCGGAGCACAGAAGCTGAAATAATGGCATCCGCGAGGCTCGCCCCGCGATTGATGGAGGTCGCGGGCGGGGAGGACGATGATGGTTTTGCGCAAGGGAGATTTCCATCAGCCACGGGGCGGTGGATTCGGCGAGCTCAAGCTCGATGCGATCAGCCGTCGCTTCGGCGGCCTCTTCGCGCTCGATGGTCTCTCGCTTACGATAAAGCACGGCGAGTTCATTGCCCTTCTCGGCCCCTCCGGGTGCGGCAAATCCACCGCACTTAATTGTCTTGCCGGACTGTTGCCGCTCACGAGCGGGAGCATTTGGCTCGACGACCGGCGCATCGACACGATGCGGCCGGAAGAACGCGGCTTCGGCATGATCTTTCAGAACTACGCGCTCTTTCCACACATGAACGTGCGCAAGAACGTCGGCTTTGGCCTCGCGATGCGTCGGATGCCGAAAGACGAAATCAGGCGGCGGGTGGACGATGCGATCGGACTTGTGCAGCTCGAGGCGCATGCGGAAAAGTTGCCCGGGCAATTATCGGGCGGCCAACAGCAGCGGGTCGCGATTGCGCGAGCGATCGTAATCGAGCCGCCTGTTGTCTTGATGGATGAGCCGCTCTCGAACCTCGATGCCAAGTTGCGGCTCGAAATGCGTTCTGAGATCAAACGGATCCACCAGGAGCTTGGCCGTGCCACGGTCTATGTCACCCACGACCAGGAGGAGGCTCTCTCGCTCGCAGACCGTGTCGTGGTGATGAAAGATGGCGTCGCTCAACAGATCGGCTCGCCCGAGGCGCTTTACAACCGGCCGGCGAATCTCGACGTGGCACTCTTCATGGGTTACCGCAACGTGCTTGAAGGACGCGTCGATCGCGTCGATGGCGAGCGCGTTTCATTTCAATGCGGCGCGCTGGCACTCACGGGCGCCCCTCAAGGACGGATCGATCCCGGTGCCGCCACGGCGGTGATCCGGCCCGACGAAATTGAAATCGGCGACGGTCCGAACCGCGTCGAAGGGCGTGCTGAGACGGTTGAGTATTGTGGGCGCGACTACCTCGTCGACTTCGTGACCGATGCGGGTGCGAGACTGCATGCGCGCAGCACGGAGCGCATCAATCCGGGAGAACGTGTGTGCTGGCACGTTCCCGCCGAGCGCGTTCTCGTTTACAGCGTGGGATGACGGGATGACCGCCGGCAGCCTGCACGACTCCGGTTTCGACCGCACGGTTCTGCTGATCGTGCCCGGTGTGCTTTTCGTCCTTCTCCTTTTTATCTACCCCTTCGCCTACGGCCTTTTTCTTTCGTTCACGACCACGAATGGCGGCATTTGGGCCAACTACGCCCGATTTTTCGCGGAACCCCGATTCTTCAGCACGATCGGCATCACGTTCTGGATCGCGCTGCCGGCCACGCTGGTCAATCTGGCCCTCGCGATTCCCATGGCGTTCAAGCTGCGCCGTCCGACGAGCGCACAGCGCATCGTGACGACCATGCTTGTCGTGCCGATCACGCTCGGCACGGTGCTGGTTGCGGAAGGATTGCTCAATTACCTGGGACCGCAGGGCTGGTTCAATCGCCTTCTCGTCGATATGCACTTGATCGCGAGTCCGGTGCGACTTACGCACAATTACTGGGGAGTGCTTCTCTCGCTCGTCATAACGGGCTTTCCATTCGCGTTCCTCCTGACGCTCTCCTACATCACCGGGATCGATCCCGTGCTGGCTCAAGCCGCGTCGACGCTCGGCGCGGGTCCGGCGCGTCAATTTCTTCACATATATTTCCCGCTGCTCGCACCTGGACTCGCGATTACGTTCTGTCTCGCGTTCGTCCAGGCGTTCTCGGTCTTTCCGTCGGCCGTGCTGCTCGGCGCGCCTGCGGGACCGACGCGCGTCATCTCCATCGCGGCCTATCAAGCGGCATTCGAGGACTATGACTACGCGATGGCGTCCGCCGTGGCGATGATCATGGGGCTCGCGCAGCTTGCAGTCGTCGTCGCGGTTCTAGGATTGCGGGGCTTTTTCTATCGCGGTCCTGCCGGAGGTGCCAAGGGATGAATACGGCAACGGCTGCCCTTGCACGCACCGATATCGAGCGCCGCTCGTGGCGTGAAATTGCCTGGACCTCGCTCGTCACGGCGTTGATGGCATTCTTTCTGATTAACGTCGCGGGGGTGATTGCGTCGGTCGCGGTCAGCTCATTCGCGACCCGCTGGCTCGGCACCTGGCTACCCGCTGGCTTCACGACGCGCTGGTACGCCTCGGCTTGGGATGAGTTTCAGCTCGGCGATGTCCTTACCGTCACGCTCAGGGTCGTTTTTATCGTCGTGGCGATCTCGATCCTCATCGGCGTACCCGCAGCTTATGCGCTCGCGCGCCGCGAGTTTCCGGGCAAGCGTAGCGCCATGCTCCTCTTCCTGCTGCCACTCATGGTACCGCCGATCACCTACGGAATTCCCCTCGCGACCGTACTTTATCGGCTGCGCCTGGGCGGTACGGAGTCCGGCGTTATTCTTGCCAATCTGGTGCCCGCCGTGCCTTTTGTGATTCTCGTCATGACGCCGTTCATCGAGCAGATCGATGTAAGGCTAGAGCAGGCGGCTCGCGTCTTCGGCGCGGGCACATTCCGGGTTTTCGTCCATATCCTTGTCCCGCTGCTCGCACCGGGCATTCTCGCTGCCGGGCTCCTCGTGCTCGTCCGTACAATAGCCCTGTTCGAACTCACCTTCCTGACAGCCGGCCCCGATAGTCAAACCCTCGTTGTGGCGCTTTATTATTCAGTATTCGCCGCCGGGGTGCGCGCGACCCAATCGGTCGATGCCATGGCCGTCACTTACATGGTGACGACCCTCGTCTGGCTCCTCATTGCGATGCGCTTCGTCAATCCGACGCAGCTCGTCACGCGCGTAAAGGAAGCGCCGCGAAACTAGTCCTAAAACCTCGGCCGCGACGACCTCGGAGGAACGCACGTGAAGATCAAAGCAGCTTATGTCATCGTCACTTGTCCCGGACGCAACTTCGTCACGCTGAAGATCGTGACCGAAGACGGCCTCTACGGACTTGGGGACGCAACGCTCAATGGCCGCGAATTGGCCGTGGCATCCTATCTCACCGATCACGTGATCCCGTGTCTGATCGGGCGCGACGCTCATCGAATCGAGGATATCTGGCAGTTTCTCTATCGCGGCGCTTACTGGCGCCGCGGGCCGGTTACGATGTCGGCGCTGTCCGCCGTTGACACGGCACTTTGGGACATCAAGGCCAAGTGCGCCGGCCTGCCGCTCTACCAGCTTCTCGGCGGACGGAGTCGGGAGGGCGTGCTCGTCTACGGTCACGCAAATGGCGCCGATATAGCGGAATGCGTCGATGAGATCGCCCGCTATCTCTCGCTCGGTTACAAGGCAATACGCGCACAGTGCGGCATTCCCGGCCTTGCGTCCACTTATGGCGTGGCGCGGGACAAGATGTATTACGAGCCGGCCGACGCCGACTTGCCGACGGAGAATCTCTGGTCGACGGAGAAATACCTCGATTTTGTGCCCAAGCTGTTCGCCGCCCTGCGCGAGAAGTTCGGCTTCGAGCCGCATCTTCTTCATGACGTCCATCATCGCTTGAAACCGATCGAGGCGGGCCGGCTCGGCGGAATGCTCGAGCCCTATCGGCTCTTCTGGATGGAGGACGCCACGCCGGCCGAAAACGAGGAGAGTTTCCGACTGATTCGCCAGCACACGGTAACCCCACTCGCGGTCGGCGAAGTCTTCAATTCGATCCACGATTGCCGCACCCTGATTTCGGAGCAGCTCGTCGACTATATCCGCGCCACCGTCGCGCACGCGGGAGGGATTACGCACCTTCGCCGTATCGCGTCGCTGGCGGACCTCTACAATGTGCGCACCGGCTGCCATGGGGCCACCGACCTGTCGCCGGTTTGCATGGGGGCTGCCCTGCACTTCGACATTTCGGTGCCGAATTTCGGCATTCAGGAGTACATGCGCCACACGGACGAAACCGACGAAGTATTTCCGCACGCTTACTTCTTTAAGGACGGCTATTTGCATCCCGGCGAGGCAAGCGGGCACGGCGTCGACATCGACGAGAATCTTGCCGCCCGTTTCCCTTACAGGCGCGCTTATCTGCCGGTCAACCGCCTTACCGACGGCTCGATGCACGATTGGTAAATCGCTTGACCCTTGGCCCTTGGATGGGGTGGAAAACGTAATGGCAATGAACGCCGCGACGAATTGGAACGAGAGCTGAGGCGCCATGCCGCTGCAACCGCTCGAAACCCAGCGGCTCTACCAGCAAGCCGCCGGTCAAATCCGAGACCTGATCCGCTCGGGTGAGTATGGACCCGGTGCACGGCTTCCACCGGAACGTGAGCTTGCCAAGAGGCTTCGCATAAGCCGTCCGACGGTGCGCGAGGCCATGATCGCCCTCGAGATTGCGGGCATGATCGAAATTCGCGCTGGCGCGGGGATCTTCGTTTGCGATAAATCGGCGCCGGGCCGGCATACGATTTTACCGGCACTCGACGCAGGGCCGAGCCCCTTCGATCTTCTCGAAGCGCGGCGGTTGCTCGAATGCGAAAGCGTCGAGCGGGCGGCTAAATCCGCCTCGAACGCCGACCTTGCGTCGATCGAAGAGGCGCTCGTCGATATGGAGGTGGCACTCGCCAAGGGCCATGACGGGCGGGATGCCGACCGGCTTTTTCACGCGCGCATCGCGCGCGCCGCCGGCAATAGTGTCTTTGCGGCCCTTGTCGATGGCCTTTGGGAGGGGATGTCGGCACCCCTTTTCCACAATCTGAGCAATCTGACGAGGCTTTCCGAGCAAGGCCGGATGACGATCAGGGATCATCGCGCGATCCTCCATTGCCTGGTCGCTCGCGACCCCGTAGGCGCGCGCGCGGCGATGGCGGCGCATTTGAATCACGTCGAGTCGATCCTTGCCGGTAGGTTCGACCTTGCCGCGAGCCAAAAGCACGAACGGCGCAAGGGTGGTCGACGCAATCGATGACGTCATTGCCGATCGACCCGCTTCTGCCCAAGATCGCGCAGCAGTTGTGCGAAAGGAATGCCGTTGTTCTTGTCGCACCACCCGGTGCCGGCAAAACGACGCGAGTGCCATTGGCGCTTCTCTCCGAACCCTGGCTCGCCAATACTGGAATCCTGTTGCTCGAGCCTCGCCGGCTCGCGGCCCGTGCGGCGGCGGCGCGGATGGCCGCCATTTTGGGCGAAAGAGTTGGCGGAACCGTAGGCTATCGAATAAGGCTCGAACGGCGCGTGAGTGGGCGCACGCGCATTGAGGTTGTCACCGAAGGAATTCTGACGCGCCGCCTGCAAGACGATCCGGCGCTGAAGGGCGTCGGCCTTATTATCTTTGACGAGTTCCACGAACGAAGCCTCGATGCAGATCTCGGATTGGCGATTGCGATCGACATACAGCGCAACCTCAGGCCCGAGCTGCGCATTCTTGCAATGTCCGCCACTTTGGATGGTTCCGCAGTCTCGCGAATCCTCGGCGGCGCACCCATCGTGGAGAGCCAGGGCCGCGAATTTCCCATCGAGACGCGCTACCTCGAAGGTGCTCTGCGCGAGCCGGCCACTTCGGCCGCGGCAAAAGCCGTCAAACAAGCATTGGGGGAAACGGAGGGCGATATACTCGTCTTCCTTCCCGGGGAGCGCGAGATCCGTGCCGTCGAACGATCGCTGCGGAGTGCCGGCCTGGCTCCTCGAACGTTCGTCGCACCTCTCTATGGCGCCCTCGCGCAAGAGGCCCAGGACAAGGCCATATATCCATCGCCACCTGGACGCCGAAAGATCGTGTTGGCTACATCGATAGCCGAAACGAGCCTTACAATCGAGGGCGTGCGGACGGTCATCGATGCCGGGTTGTCCCGGGTGCCGCGCTTCGATCCCGTCACGGGATTGAGTCGGCTCGAGACGATCCGCGTTTCGCGCGCCTCCGCCGAACAGCGGCGTGGGCGTGCCGGCCGCCTTGGCCCAGGCCTCTGTTACCGCCTTTGGCCCGAGGCCGAGACGCGTGGCCTGATGCCGCTAACGAGGCCAGAAATCCTCGATGCCGACCTTGCATCCTTAGCGCTCGAATTGGCACTGTGGGGTGTCGAGGACGCTCAAGCCTTGGCCTGGCTCGACCCGCCCCCGCAAAAAACACTCGCCGAAGCGCGCGATTTGCTGAGGCGGCTCGATGCGCTTGAAACCAATGGGCGGGTGAGCGAGCATGGCCGCGCCATGGCGCGACTTCCCATGCATCCCCGCCTCGCGCACATGGTCTTGCGCGCGAAAGAGCGTGGTCTGGGTCAGGAGGCGGCGTCGCTCGCAGCCCTTCTTGCAGAGCGCGATATCTTGTCAGGACCTGGCGGATCGCGTGATGCGGATTTGCGCACCCGGCTCGAGCTTTTCGGCAATTCCAAAATGCGGCATCGTTTGCCGCCGTCTTACGAACTGCGCCAGGGAGCGCTCAAGAGAGCGATCGATGCGGCACGGCAAACCCGCCGGATGCTCGAAATCGAGGATCGTTCCCTAGCCCCGGCTCGCGCGGGCGTACTCGTGGCCCTTGCGTATCCCGACCGGATCGCGGGCCGACGGCCGCAGGGGGGATTTCGCCTCGCGAATGGGCGAGGTGCAGCATTGGCCGAGGAAGATCCGCTCGGTAACGAGCCCTGGCTCGCGGTGGCCGAGGTCAGCGGCACGAACCCAGACGGTCGGATTTTTCTCGCCTGTCCAATCCAGCTCGACGAGATCGAAGCTGAATTCGGCACTCACATCGAATCTAGCGTAGAAGTAGCATGGGACCCACGAAGCCAATTCGTGCTGGCGCGCCGTCGCCGGCGTCTCGCTGCCTTGATCCTCGCCGACGCGCCGTGGAACGACGCGCCTGACGAAGCTGTTGCCGCCGCCATGCTCGATGGGGTCCGTGCCCTTGGCCTGTCCGCTCTGCCCTGGACGCCCGCGGCGAGAAGTCTCCAGGCCCGCATCGAATTTCTTCGCTCGCTCGAAGGCGACGCCTCAACCTGGCCGGATCTGTCCGACGCCGATCTCGAACGCAGCCTCGGCGATTGGCTAGGACCTTATCTCGGTGGCGTGCGCAACGTTGCCGGTCTGCAGCAGCTAGATCTTGCGCATATCCTGTCGAGCCGGCTCGACCATCGTCAGCGCCAGCGCCTCCACAGCGAGGCGCCCGTGTCGCTCTGCGTACCGAGCGGGCGCACGCTGCCCCTCGACTACAGCGCGCCGGACGGACCCGTGCTTGCTGTCAAGCTTCAGGAGATGTTCGGCCTCGCCGACACACCTCGCGTGGCGAACGGGCGCGTTCCGGTCCTTCTGCACCTGCTCTCGCCGGCTGGGAGGCCGATGCAGGTAACGCGCGATCTCGCAAGCTTCTGGCGCACCGGCTACGCCGATGTAAAGCGCGATCTCAAAGGGCGTTACCCCAAGCATCCCTGGCCGGACGATCCGGCACGGGCGACGCCGACCGCAGGCGTCCAGCGCCGTACCCGCTAGATAATGCACACTCGATACCGCAACGGCAGGTGCTATGCGCCAGACGTTTTCGGGGCAAACGGCCCAAGCGCGTCAAAAAGCGGGGCAAGATGCTCCCCATAGACGCGCCAGCGCCCGATCGAGGTTTTGTAGATCGGCTTGCGCACTTGAGTGGCGCTCGCCGTTCGCACGGGACGGTCCGTTTTGTGGAACACAAGACAGTTCTTGTGCCACGCGAGCCCGCAATACTCGACGATCCGCCGTGCCTGCGGCTCGAAATCCGCGATCAGATCCTCATACTGGATATCGAGAACACGTCCGGCAGGAAGCGCCGTTCGCCAGTGCTCCATGAGCTCGACATATTTCGTGTAATAGCGGCCGAGCTCGGCCAGATCATAGGTATGGTCTTGGGCACCCGAGAATAGCTTAGAGAAGCATGAGATGCAGGTGTCCACAGGATCGCGCATCACATGGATGATCGGCGCGTTCGGCAAGACGAGGTGAATAAGCCCAACGAAGAAGAAGTTGGAGGGCATCTTGTCCGTGATGCGCTCGGCATTCGCCGATATGGCTCGGAGCCGGGTAATGTATTCCTGCGCGATCGCCCTGAGGTGCGACGCCTCGAGTGCTGGCACGAACTCCGGATAGGGCAGCAGTGCACCGTCCGGACCGCGCACTGTTTCGATTACAGCGCCGAAATCGGTGAGTTCGCCCGCACCAAAAACCTTTGGGTGGCTCGCCACAATCTGCTCGACAAGCGTTGTTCCCGAGCGAGGCATGCCAAGCACGAAGATCGGCAGGTTCGACGGATCACCCTGTCCGGCTCTCGATTCAATCGTCTTTCGGTCCATATTCGCCCTTACCCTGTCGAACAAGCCGAGGACGCCTGCTTCGTCGTAGGCGATCTGCTTGCGCTTCAGGGCATTGCCTTCGCGCAAATGACCGAATGACGTTTCATATTGCCTAAGATCCCCATAGGCCTTGCCAAGCGCAAAATGGAGATGTGTCCGCGCCTTCGGGGTCAACGAGGGGCCATCGCGAAGAAGCTCCTCCATGCCCTTGATGTGCGGATCGTCGGCCTTGAACGACTTGGAATCCGCGAGGTTGACGTAGACCCCGCTCTCCTTGGGATTGATCTCGAGCGATTTGATGTAAGCCTCGCGCGCTGCGTCGAGCTGCCCAAGCTCCTTGAGCGCATTCCCCATGTTGTTGTGTGCGTCGGCCATGTCCGGTTTGAGCGAGAGTACCTTGCGGAAGGTTTCGAGCGCCTGATTCACTTGACCGCGATCGAATATGACTTGACCCTTCGCATTGAGCGCTTCGGGATCTTCGGGGCGGATCGCAAGTGCTTGTTCGCAGGCCGCCATGGCCTCGTCGAGTCGGTTTTGATCCAGTCGGACGAGGGCGAGGTAAGTATAAGTCTTGTAATTGCGCGGATCGATCGCAATCGACTGCGCGAGAAGGTTCGAGGCTTCGTCGAGGCGTTCGAAGTCCTTGACTGCAAGAGAGAGGTTGTTGAGGACCGCCGGGTCGGTGGGCTTCAGCGCCAATGCCTTACGATATATGCCCTCCGCCTCGTCGATCTTTCCGATATCCCTGAGCGACGTTCCGAGATTGTTGTAGGCGTCGGCGTAATTCGGATTTTGCTTGATTGCGCGCTGGTAGCAAGCGATCGCCTCATCGTGCCGCTTCAGTGCGCGGAACGCGTTGCCGAGATTGCTGCGCGCTTCGACGTAACCCCGGTCGATCTCCAAAGCCTGCCGGTAGCACTTGATCGCTTCGTCGAACTCCTCGCGATCATAGTGGGCGATGCCAAGATTGTTCAGTGCTTGCGCGTATTTCGGATTAAGCGCCAGGGCCCGGTGAGCGGCGGTTATTGCCTCGTTCGGCATCCCATTCAAGCGGTAAAGCTCTCCGAGGTTGCAATGAAAAAGGGGCACGTTGGCATTTATCGCGACAGCTTGCCGCATGAACTCGAGCGCGACCGGATAATTCCCGACCTGGTGCGCAATGATTCCGAGAAGATGAAGCGCTTCCGATTGCCGGGGCTGGGCCTGCAGAATTTGACGACACAAGGTCTCGGCAGCAGCCAAATCGCCTTCCTGGCGGCGCTGTTCAGCCAACTCAAGTGCCTTCGGAACCGGCAACCACTGCGATCCCGGCGGCAACGTCCTCGACATTGCTCCTTTATTTTCGTTCATTGTGATGTTGACCTGCTACAAGGTTCGCGCGACACGGGTGAGCGCGTCCTCCGTCTCCCCAATGTCGCTAACGAGCGCGAGACGAATATATCGCTCGCTCGCGTTCGTCCCGTCAGGAGAGGGCCGCGTAAGATAGGCGCCTGGCAGCGCCTTAATGCCGGCTTCGGTCCAAAGACGTTTCGTCGCCGTCTCACCGTTACCGACGTCAAGCCACAAATAGAACCCACCAGCGGGGCGGTAGAATCCGAACCGTCCCTTCAATATCCGTTCGGCGATGTCGTATTTTGCGCGGTAGTACGCACGCGTATCGATCACGTGGCTGTCATCCTGCCAAAGGGCCGTCGCCGCATCCATGACCGCAACGGGTGTCGCTGCACAACTATAGCTGCGAAGCCTGAAGAGGAGCGCTATTGCCTGAGTCGAGCCGACGCAGAAGCCGGAACGCAGTCCCGGAGCACTAGAACGTTTGGAAAGCGTATGAAAAACCAGAAGATTTTGGAGCGAGCCGCCAAGTGCCGCAGCCGCTTCGAGGGCGCCCGGCGGCGGCGTGTCAGTGTTGTAGATTTCCGCATAGCACTCGTCCATCACCAGGAGAAAGTCGTGACGGCGGGCGAGCGTAATCGCGCGCTTGAGATATTCGAGATTGGCAATGGCACCTTGCGGGTTCGAGGGCGAGCAGATGTACATAAGCTGTGCGCGATCGAGCGCCTTTGGATCAAGCACGTCGAGATCGGGCAGAAATCCGGTCTCGCGCGTCGCCGGCATAAAGGCAAGCTCCGCGCCCGCGAGCGTGGCGGCACCCGCATAAACCTGATAGAACGGATTGGGCAGGAATGCGAGTGGCGTCGGTGTGCCCGCGGTGGCCGCCGTGATCGCGAGCGTCGCCGCCATATAAAGACCCTCGCGCGTACCGGAGCAGGGCATGATCATCGTTTCTGGATCGATCATGGCGCTCGGCAGGCGATAGCGGCGAAGGAGCCAATCGACGCACGCCTTCCGCAGTTCCGGGCTGCCCGAAAGCGATGGATAGCGATTCCAGGTATC
The DNA here is from genome assembly GCA_035625915.1 of Alphaproteobacteria bacterium. Lineage (NCBI taxonomy): Bacteria > Pseudomonadati > Pseudomonadota > Alphaproteobacteria > Alphaproteobacteria bacterium. The sequence goes on from DASPOR010000147.1 coordinate 12,628, forward strand.
GGCGCGGCCATCGATGATGGGTCTGATGAACGCCGGCGGTTGATGTTGCGGCTCGCCGACCGATAGATCGATCGGCCTTATGTTGCTCCGTGGCGTTGCAGCGGAGAGAAGAGTAGCCAAACGGCGGAACGGACTGTCCCGCATCGAATCCAATCGGCTATTGAACATCGCGAATTTCCCACTAACACTTCCGAATCGCGCATTCCGACGTCGGCCCGAAGATCGCACGACTGCCGTCAATCGGTCCTTGCTGTTCGCACCAATTTGCCCGGATTTTCGGTCGCTGAAAATAGCCCGCTCGCTAAATATTGCGATTTTTGTTAAGGGGCCAAAACTGACATTGAGGGGTCGTCGTTAAATTTCATATTCATAATATACAATAATGTGTGCGCCTGACTCGTGCCGGCGTCATTCGCACGATATCCAACACGAAGATCCCTGCCCCGCCGCAACACGAGGCACGCCCCACTTCGACAGCGCCGAAAAGACGAACAGCGTCGATGCCTGGACGGGAATCGACCGCGCGGTTCAGCCTTTTCCCAAACTCCGGCTTTCGACACCTATTCCTGCTGAAGCGCCGATTGGTGAAGCCGCGGCAGGGACCTCACGGTGAGCGGGTTTCTCGCTCTTGGCACCAAGGCTCTTCACATCGCCGTTGATCTCGCCCCCTCGCTCGATCTCGATGCGGCCATAGCGGATGGTCCCGCTGACGTGCCCCGTGCTTCGGACAATAAGGCCGTCGCGAACCGTGAGCGACCCGTCGTACCGGCCGGACACTTCGGCGTTCTCGATCTCGGCAGCGCCCTTGAACGTGCCGGACTCCGCGATCTCGATTGTGTGGCAGTCCTGCAACTCGGCCTCCACCTTGCCCTCGACGATCAGCCGATCGCATGAGGCGATCTTGCCATTCAACGAGATGTCGCGGCCCACGATCAATTTCTTGCTCTCGGCTGGCATGGCCGTCGATTCTCCCTTACGTGTTGGGTTTGGCATATCAACAACTCTCCTGACCGTCTCGGATCCGGGCCGCATAGCTGCGGGCGTGGGCTTGAATGCTCCGACGCGCGAGATCTCGACGCCGTCGGCACCAGCGGGGCGCATCGGATGTCTGGAAGAAACAGTAAACTCGTTGTCCAGAGGCGATGCGTCTTCCTTCGGCGGGTCACCGCCACCTTCGTCGATTGGATTTCTGCGTTTGAACATCCTTCGTCTCCTTGACGTGGCATTGCTTTTCCGGCCCTGCCGGAAGCGATCTCACGCGACCGACCGCCCAATCGCGCGGCTGGATTATGGGGGACAATCCAGGAACGGACGGGGACAAGATTGAGACATTTTTTGCGGGACCTACGGAAATTGCTACCAAAATCGCGCGGAAAGTATCGCGCCCCGCGCCGCCCTTCCCTATTCCACAGGCCGCGAAGACGTGCGCTCCCCGGGGGGATCGGCTTGCCTCGTCCGCGCGCCGAAAAGCCCGCGGATAACAACGTAGAACACCGGGGTAAACAACAAGCCGAATCCCGTGACACCCAGCATTCCGAAAAGGACTGCGGTGCCGAGCGACTGGCGCATCTCGGCACCGGCGCCGACTGCGATCGCCAGCGGCAGCACGCCGAAAATGAATGCAAACGACGTCATGAGAATCGGCCGTAATCTCGTTCGCGCTGCCTGCACGGCCGCATCGAAACGACTCGCACCTTGCTCCTCGGCCTGGCGCGCGAACTCGACAATGAGAATAGCGTTTTTTGCAGCCAACCCTACGAGCACCACGAATCCGACCTGGGCCAGGATGTTGACGTCCATTCCGCGGATGAGAAGCCCCGTCACGGCCGCAAGCAAGCACATCGGCACGATCAGGATAACCGAAAGCGGAAGCGACCAGCTCTCGTACTGGGCCGATAGCAGCAGGAACACGAAGACGACCGAAGCGCCGAACACCACGAGACCCGAATTACCCGCCAACTTCTCTTGGAAGGCAAGTTCGGTCCATTCGTAGCCGAAGCCGTCCGGCAATCTGTCAGCCGCCAATTTCTCCATCGCCGCGAGCGCATAGCCCGTCGAGTAGCCGGGCAGCACATTCCCTTGCACCTCCGCCGCGGGGAAGAGATCGTAGCGCGCCACACGATATGGCCCTGTTATGTCCCGAAACGTCGTAACAGAGCCGATCGGGACCATTTTGCCCGCGTTGTTCATTGTCTTGAAGTTCTCGATATCGTGGATGTTCTGGCGGAAGGGGGCGTCGGCTTGGGCAATCACCCGGTAGGTCCGGCCGAGATAGTTGAACTCGTTCACGAAGTCCGAACCGAGAAAAACCTCGAGCGCCTCGAACACCTTGTTCACCGGGATGTCCAGCATTTCCGCCTTCACGCGATCGATATCGGCGTACAGCGTGGGCGTCCGGGTGTTAAAAAGAGAAAAGACGCTGACGAGCCCCGGAGTCTGGTTCGCCGCCTGAACCATGTCCTGAGCTGCGGCTTCGAGCGCTTGCAAACCGCGACCGCGCTTATCTTGCACCATTATCTTGAACCCGCCGGCGGTCCCGATGCCGCGCACGGGTGGAGGCGGTATCACAATGATGAAGGCTTCTTGGATGGCGCCGAGCCGTCTCTGAAGCTCTGTCCGCATGCGTTCGGCTGTCTGCCCCTTCGCTACCCGCTCGGCGAATGGCCTCATGGTCGAGAAGATCGCCGCGGAATTCGATGCGTTGGTGAACGTGGCGCCGTCGAACCCGGCAAAAACCACGGCGTGCGCGATACCGGGCGTTTCCAAGATCAGCTTCAGGGCCTTTCGCGCGACGGCGTCCGTGCGCGCCAGGGAAGCGCCCGGCGGAAGCTGAATGACGTTGATGAAATAGCCCTGGTCCTGCTGGGGAATGAAGCCGGTCGGTGCGCGGCCGAATTGCCATCCCGTCAAGGCGATGAGGCCGAGATATACGATGAGCATCAATGCCGCGACCCTGAGGAGCTTGCGAGTCAAGCTCGCATATCCCTGAGAGAGCTTGTCGAAGGCGAAATTGAAGCCGCGGAAGAACGCCAGGAAGGGCCGCGCGATCAAGGAGGGCTTACGCTCGCTGCCGTGCTCTTGATGCGGCTTGAAAAGAAGGGCGCAAAGTGCGGGACTGAGCGTCAAGGACACAAAGCACGATATGATCGTGGCCGATGCAATCGTAATCGCAAACTGACGGAAGAATTGCCCGGATATTCCTGGAATAAACGCCGCTGGAATGAACACCGCCGAGAGTACAAGGGCGATTGCAATGAGGGCGCCGCCCACTTCATCCATCGTCTCGTGCGCCGCATCGCGCGGGCTTAGGCCCTGGCGGAGATTGCGCTCGACGTTTTCCACGACGACGATAGCGTCATCCACCACGATTCCAATCGCAAGCACAAGACCGAATAGCGTCAGGTTGTTGAGCGAATAGCCAAACGCCGCGAGCACCGCGAAGGTGCCGATGAGCGACACCGGAATCGCCGCGATCGGTACCATCGATGCTCGCCACGTTTGGAGGAATAGGATCACGACGATAACGACGAGAAAGACGGCCACATAAATTGTCCGCACCACCTCGCGGACCGATTCAGCGATAAATTCGGTCGGGTTGTAGCCGATGTCGTAGCGCAGACCCGACGGGAACGACTTCGAGAGTTCGTCCATCGTTGACTGGATTCTGGTGGCGGTCGCCAATGCATTGGAGCCGGGCAACTGGAAGATCAGGAGAGCCGCCGCTTCGCGGTCGTCAAGATAGCTATTGGCGTTGTAATCCTGGGCACCCAACTCCGATCGGCCAACGTCGCGAATGCGTGTCACGCGCCCATCGGGATCGGTCTTGACCAGGATGTTGTCGAATTGCCGCGGGTCTACCAATCGCCCGAGCGTTTCCACGTTGTATTGGAATGCACCCTGCTTGGGCAAAGGCGGCTGATCGAGCACGCCAGAGGCGACTTGCACGTTTTGCCCTTGAAGGGCCGTGACGACATCACCTGCGGTAAGGTCGTGCGCTGCGAGTTTTTCCGGATCTAGCCATACACGCATCGAGTAATCGCGTGCGCCGAAGATTTTCACGTCACCCACGCCGTTGAGGCGCGCGAGTACGTCCTTGACCTGTAGCGTTGCGTAATTCGAAATATAGAGCTGGTCGCGCGAGCGGTCGGGCGAGCTCAGGTTGACCACCATGAGCAGGTCGGGCGAGTTCTTCTTGATGGTGATGCCAATCTGCTGAACCTCCGGCGGAAGTCTCGGCTGTGCGATCTCGACGCGGTTCTGCACGAGCACTTGCGCGATATTGAGATCGGTACCGAGGGCGAAGGTTATGGTCAGTGAGAGATTTCCGTCGCCGGTCGACTGGGAGACCATGTAGATCATGTTTTCGACGCCGTTTATCTCCTGCTCGAGCGGCGTGGCCACCGTGTTGCTGACCACCTCAGCGGAGGCACCCGGATAGCTTGCTGTGACGACGATCGTGGGCGGTGCGATCTCGGGATACTGGGCGACGGGAAGCGTGAAATAGGCGACACCTCCGATCAGCACGATAAGGATCGACAGCACGCTCGCGAAGATCGGCCGATTGACGAAAAAGTGGGAAATGTTCATGCCCGCGTCACCCGGCTCAGTCGGTCGAGGTTTCGAGCCCGATCTTGCCGGGTTGCGGCGTGACCTTGGCGCCGGGGCGCGCGCGCATCAGGCCGTCGATGATAATCGTGTCCGTGGCGGCGAGTCCGTTGCGGACGATCCGCAGTCCCTGATAGGTCGGACCGGGCCGGATCACGCGCGGCACAACCGTATTGTCACCCGTGACGGTCAAAACGATCTTGTGTGACTGATCGGTCACGATCGCGCTGTCGGGAATGAGAATCGCATCGTAAGGTTCCGAACCCGGCACGCGAATACGGCCGAATTGGCCAGGCGTCATGAAGAACCTTGGGTTGGGAAACTCGGCCCGCGCACGAACGGTGCCGGCGCCGCGGTTGATTTGATTGTCGACGAAATTCATGACGCCGCTATGCGTCCATTCCGTCTCGTCGACCAACCTGACCTCCACGGGCACGAAGGCCTCCCGCGCCGATTTGAGCAGGCCGGCGCGCTCGTAGGAGAGGTAGTCCGATTCGCTCATGTCGAAGACGAACCAAATGGGGTCAAGGGAGACGATCGTCGTCAGAAGCGTCGTCGTGCCGGTCGACCCGCCTATGATAAGATTTCCGAGGCTGACCTCGTGCGTGCCGATGCGACCGCTCACGGGTGCCATTATGTGCGTGAACTCGACATTGAGTTTCGCCTGCGCGATGGCTGCTTCGTCTGCTTTGACCGTCGCCGCCGCACCTTCCGCCGTGGCGCGCGCTTGCTCGAATTGCTGTTGGGGTGCGAAGTCCTTCTTGGAGAGATCGGCGTAGCGGTGAAGATCGAGGTCCGCGCGCACGACCTGCGCTTTATCGCGCTCAAGGTTCGCCTCGGCCTGCATCAAATCGGCCTCGAACGGACGAGGGTCGATCACGAACAACAGATCGCCCTTCTTGACAAGCTGGCCGTCCTGAAAATGAATTTCGGTCAGATAGCCGCTGACGCGTGCGCGAAGCTCGACATATTCCACGGCGGAGAACTGGCCGGTGTATTCGTCGTGCTCGGTGATTCGTTGTACGAGGGGATGACTGACCGTGACAGCCGGAGCCGGCGGGTGAGCCTGCGCTGCCGCACCAACCTTGTCGCTCCGGCCCCAGACATAATAGGCCCCCACTGCCAACGCCAAGGCGAGCACCGCAAGTCCAATGAATATTCCACGAGATTTCTTGGGAGGGCTCGGTCGAGCCGCTTCGCCCGGCGGTGTGGCCTGTTTTGGATCGGCGGCGGGCCGCACCTCATTATTCGTCGTTCCTGCCATGCTCCCCCAGTCGGAACCCAATGCTAGAACATCAGGAACTCATAACATTAGATACAAATTCGCGCGGTGAAAGTCAAAACGGCGCAAGCGACACGCAGTATGACGCGTCAGCGATTGTCGCATGCTAATCAAGTGCAGTCCCCGGTCACGCCGTTTTGCACGATATCACTGTGAAATGCCTTGCAGCGAGCGCCCGGCGCCCGTCGACATCTAATGAAATTTTGACTCGAAGAGCAGTCCCCCCGTGACGTAATTTGATTGCGAACTTGGTCGATCTTGGGACCGCGCCGTCCCACCGTCGCTGCCTGTACGGAGGCACTAAACATGAAGTTGCTACGCTACGGCCGGGCTGGCCAGGAAAAGCCGGGCATCCTCGATCGCCATGGCAAGATTAGGGACCTTTCGGCAAAGGTTCCCGATATCGCCGCGGCCCAGCTTGCGCCCAAGGTGCTGGACGATCTGCGACGGATCGATCCGGAATCGCTACCTCTCGTTCCCGGTACGCCGCGGATCGGACCGTGCGTCGGCGCCATCTCGAAGCTCGTCTGCGTCGGCCTCAATTACTCGGATCACGCGGCAGAGACGGGTGCGGCCGTGCCCGCCGAACCAATCCTGTTCATGAAGGCAACGAGCGCGATTTGCGGACCGAATGACGACGTGATCCTGCCGCGCGGCTCGAAGAAGAGCGATTGGGAGGTCGAACTCGGCATCGTCATTGGCACCAAAGCAAGTTACATCCCCGAGGAAAGGAGCCTCGACTACGTCGCCGGCTATTGTGTCGTCAACGACGTCTCGGAGCGTGAATTTCAGATGGAACGGCTTGGTCAATGGACCAAGGGCAAAAGTGCCGACACCTTTGCCCCGATCGGTCCCTGGATGGTGTCGAAGGACGAAATCGTCGACCCGCAAAACCTCGATCTGTACCTCGACGTCAATGGCGAGCGCCGCCAGAGGGGCAATACTCGGACGATGATTTTCGGCGTGCGGCAACTTGTGAGCTATATCAGCCAGTTCATGACGCTACTGCCCGGCGATGTCATTCCCACCGGCACGCCGCCAGGGGTCGGACTCGGCATGAAACCGCCCGTCTTCCTCAAGTCTGGGGATGTGATGCGCCTCGGCATCAGCGGACTTGGCGAGCAAAACCTGAGAGTAGTCGCTGCATCCCGTTGAAAAGCGAACATTTCCGAATTGAGCCGACAGGCCCCCTCTGATTTCAGATCACTTTTGAGTGAGCGGCCAGCCGGTGGGGTGCTGCGTGAATGACCTGAACCGCTTCGTTCGGATACTCTGCGCACGTCTTACGCAATAATCTGGAGGAAGCACCTATGGACGCCATCGATCCCCATGCCAGGAGTCTCAGGGGGAGAACCGACTACTCGCGCAGGGCTCTCTTGACGACTGGCCTCGGGACCGGTTTCGCCCTCGCGGTTTTGCCGGTGTCCGCGGAGACGATCACGACGGATGCAGACGGGCTTACCGCAGGGGATGTGACGATTCCGGTCAAGGACGGCCAAATCCCCGGCTACCGCGCGATGCCAGCGAAGGGCGGCCCGTTCCCGACTGTGATCGTGATCCAGGAGGTCTTTGGTCTGCACGAGCACATCAAGGATATGTGCCGGCGTTTCGCCAAGGTCGGCTATTTTGCGGTCGCCCCAGCGCTTTATTCCCGCTTGCCCGACGTCACCAAGCTGACCGACATGCAGGAGGTGATCAAGGTCTCCGCCCAGGCACCCGAGGCCTTGGTCATGTCCGATCTCGACGCCACGCTCGCCTGGGCGCGGAGATCCGGTAAGGCCGATACGAGGCGGCTTGGGGTCACGGGCTTCTGCCGGGGCGGCAGCTATACTTGGCTTTATGCGACCCATAATCCGCACGTGAAAGCCGCGGTCGCATGGTACGGCCCCCTCGTCTGCCCCAATGCCGACCAGCCGCCGATCAGCCTCGTTGACGCAACCAAAGACCTGAAGGTACCGGTCCTAGGCCTCTACGGTGCTGCCGACCAGGGCATTCCCGCCGCCGACGTTGAGAAATTTCGCGATGGCTTAAGGAAATCCAAAAAGACGGTCCAGTTCGTCATCTATCCAGACGCCCCGCATGGCTTCAATGCGGATTACCGGCCGAGCTATAGACCGGACGCGGCGAAGGACGGCTGGAAGCGCCTTTTGGCGTGGTTCAAAAAATACGGTGCGGCGTAAGTCACGCCCGCCCGTGGCTTGAGAATGACTCAGGGGGCACGCGCCCCCTGAATTTTTTCGCGAGCGCCGAAATACCCGGCCTCAGCCGAATGGATAGGGTCCGTCATATTTTCCGATATAGCTCGTATGGGAGACCATCCCCTGCCCCGCCTTCCAGACGTGGAGGTGGCAAGCCGGCGGCTCCATGTTGTATTCGGCCGGCCCATCCGCGCGAAGGTCGAGCACTACCTGGTGCGCGGTACTTGGTGCTGTACTAATCAACGTACCGGCGAGACGGATTTGAATCGGCCGATGGAGGTGGCCGCAGACCACACGCTCGATTTGTGGATTGCGCGCAACGATCTCGACGAAGGCATCCGACCCCGAAAGCCCCATGTCGTCCATGTGCCGTATGCTGGTCATGAAGGGTGGGTGGTGCATGAAGACGAGCGTGGGCTGATGCGGCGCTTCCGCAAGGCGATCCGAGAACCAATCGAGCCGCCTCTCGCACAAGAGCCCGCTCGGTGATCCCGGCAGGACCGTATCGAGGCCGATAAGCCGGATCGGATAGTCATCAACGACGTAATGGAGAAACTCGCCCTCGCGCGGCAGATAAGCGTGTTCGGGTAACGCCTCCACCATCGCCGCACGGTCATCGTGATTTCCCGGAACGAGAAACACCGGGGCCGAAATGGAGGCCACAATTTCGCTGAAGTGTGCGTATTCATCAGGCCTGCCTGCGTCGACGAGATCGCCCGTTATGATTACGACATCGGGCGGACTCGGAAGGGCATTCAAGTGCACGACCGCGTCCTTGAGCATGCTGTTGGTCGAAACGCGGTTGTAAGCCAGCGCCCCTTTCGGACGGACGTGGGTATCGGTGATTTGAGCGATGATCATGGTCGTACTCGCAGTCGGCGTTAAACAGGCGGGATGAGCGCTACGGAGCCGCAGCACCATTATAATCGGCGGCGCCCGCACGCGCATCGGCGACAAACACTCAATCGAGGCGGCGAACCCTTCGGAATCGATCGAAGCCAGCCATCGACTAAAATCCGAGTGCGCAACCGTCCTTGCGCCCGTCGGAACCCGCCAGGATGGCCCCCGTCTCGCTCAGCCAAATGCACTGCGCGCCGCCGAGCGGCCGATCGAGGAGTTCGAGCACGTGACCTGCTTTCGTGAGCGCTACGCGCAACGCCGTCGGAACGGCCGTTTCGATCTGCAGCTTGCCGCCAAAGGGAAAGACCCGTGGTGCGTCGATCGCTTCCTGGATATCCAGTCCGCGATCGATGATGCGCGACAAGAGGGTGACGTGCCCCGCTGCCTGGTAATGCCCCCCCATGACTCCGAATACGGAAAGGAGCCGCCCGTCGCGGCCGATCATTCCGGGGATGATCGTGTGCATGGGCCGCTTGCGGGCTGCGTATGAATTGACGTGACCCGGAATGCTGCGGAAGGAAGTTCCGCGATTGTGAAGGAAAACGCCGGTCTCGGGCTCGGCCAGTCCGGCGCCGAACGGGGCGAACAGGGAGTTGATAAATGATATCGCGTTCCCTTCGGGATCGACGATACAAATATAGGTGGTATCCTTATGCTCGACGTCTTCGATCGGGGGGACGTTCCGCGCCACTCCAGGGGTGACGTTCCGCCTAAGTCTCGCGGCAAAGTTCTCGGACAACATGATCTCGGTCGGGATGCGAGCGTGAGCCGGGTCGCCGATGGAACCGTCCCGTACCGCGTAGCCTTGCTTGATCGCTTCGCAGACAAGATGAAGCCACTCGGCTTCGGGCAGGCGATCGAGTGTCAAGCCCCGCAGGATGTTGAAAGCGACGAGGGCAGCTATACCCTGTCCGTTCGGCGGGCATTCGTAGATCCGATAACCACGATAGTCGGTGCTTACCGGCTCCACCATATCGGCGCTCTGCTCGGCGAAGTCTTCGAGCGAGTGCCGCCCGCCCATGGCGCGAAGATAGCCGACGAGGCACTTGCCAACCTTGCCCTCGTAGAACCCCGCACGCCCTTCCTCGGCGATTGCTCGAATGGTGGCGGCGAGTGCGGGTTGGCGGTGCATGTCGCCGGCGACTGGGATAGCGCCGCTTGGGGCGACGATCGCGCGCAAGCCGGGATCGGACATGATCAGCTCGCGCTCACGCGCCCAATCCCACGCGACGCGTTGCGCAATCGGATACCCGTGCTCGGCATAGTCGATCGCTGCGGCAAAAAGCTCTCGCCATGGCAGGCGCCCATGCTCGCGGTGAAGCCGCCACCAGGCGTCGACGGCACCCGGTACCGTGATCGCCTGGGGGCTTCGCCGCGGTATCTCAGCACCGCCCAACCCGATCAACTCATCGATCGATGCCGCCCCAGGGGTCCGACCCGACCCGTTCAGGGCTTGGATGCGCCCACTCGCCGTGTGACGGAACAGCACAAAGCAGTCGCCGCCGACGCCTGTCATGTGGCCTTCAACCACGCAAAGCACAGCGCATGACGCAATCGCCGCGTCGAAGGCGTTGCCCCCGCGCACCAGCGTGGATATGGCACTCGCCGACGCAAGGGCATGCGAGGTGGCCACGGCGGCGGATCGTGCCGCGACCGTTGACCGCCCGGGTATGACGAAATCTCTCATAAAACGATCCTTTCTCTCTTCTTTTTCGGCACGGGTGGCGGTCGAATTGGCTGTGGCGGGCGCAATCTCTAGCCTCGGCAATTGGGCGATGTCAAACACCGCCAGTCACGATCTGTTGCGAAGGTCCGACGGATGCATCTAGAATCGCCCCCCAAATAAGGCGCTTTCGGTGCTGCCGCGCGAATTGTCGGCTGGGTATTTTCGTCGAAAGATGGCGTGGCAAGGAGGTTCTCGGCAAAAAAGGGAGGACGCCATCATGGACTCGGTCGAAACGCAGGTCATGAGCAAGGTCACAAAGCGTCTTTTGCCGTTCCTGATCGTCTGCTACTTCATTGCTTACCTCGACCGCGTCAATGTCAGCTTTGCGGCTTTGACGATGAACAAGGATCTTGCGTTCACGGCGACGATCTTCGGCTGGGGTTCGGGGATATTCTTCATCGGCTATTTCATCTTCGAGGTGCCGAGCAACATCGCACTTGAGCGATTCGGCGCGCGTCTTTGGATATTCCGCATCATGCTGAGCTGGGGCATCTTATCGGCCGGCATGGCCCTCATCTGGGACAGCACGAGCTTTTATGTCATGCGTTTCCTTCTTGGCGTGGCGGAAGCCGGCTTCTTTCCGGGCATCATTCTGTTTCTGACCTATTGGTTTCCCGCTGCCTATCGTGCGCGCATCGTCGGATATTTCATGGCGGCCATTCCAGTCTCCTCGATCATCGGGGCACCGTTGTCCAGCTTCATCCTCGGACTCGATGGCGTCCTCGGCCTCAAGGGATGGCAATGGCTCTTTATCCTCGAGGCCATTCCGGCAGTGCTGATGTCGTTCGCTGTGCTGGCGTATTTGACCGATGGGCCTACGAAGGCACACTGGCTTTCCGCCGAAGAGCGCGAGTGGCTTTCGGCACGTCTCAATGATGAACGGCAGAGCCGCGAGTCGATCGTGAAGTTTACGCTCTCCCAGGCGCTCGCTCACCCACGCGTGCTCTTTCTCAGCCTTGTCTATTTCGGCATCGTCGCGACAAACTACGGCTTGAGCTTCTGGCTTCCGCAAATCATCAAGGGATTTGGCGGCTTGACCAACCTCCAAACAGGATTCATTACCGCGGTCCCTTACGTGGCAGGCGCCATTGCCATGGTGTTTTGGGGGCTGCGCTCCGATCGAGAGCAGGAACGAAAATGGCACGTCGCGATACCGATTGCGGTTTCGGCGACCGGCCTCGCCCTCTCGGCGATGACCGACGATCCCGTTCTCAAGATGTCGGCGCTCACGCTCGCCGGCCTTGGCATTTTCGGCGTCCTGCCCTGTTTCTGGACGTTACCGACCGCCCTTCTCACGGGAACGGCCGCAGCAGGCGGTATCGCCCTCATCAATTCGGTGGGCAATATCGCGGGCTTCGTGGGGCCGTTCGCCATGGGCAAAATTAAGGACATGACCGGGGCCTTCACATTCGGCCTTCTTTTCATCGCAGCGCTTGCGGTCATCTCATTCGTCATCGTCCTAGCGCTCGGCCACAATCCGGCACTGGAGGGCCACGCGGCCGATAGTGCCGCCGATTGAGCCGGCCGGCTCGAAGGCCCGGCTCGGCCGATCGTCGTGAAGGGCGACCTTGATTCCGCCACAAATTCACGGCCTATATTCGGCCGTTTTGACCCTGCTTCCCGGAGATGCCATGAAACGCTCCCGCTACCTGAACGTGCCGCGACGACGGCACTGGACCGGAATCCTGTTCGTCGCCAGCTTAACGCTTTGCGGAATGGGGAGCATTTGCGACGGTGCTGCCGCCGACGAACACGGCATCGTGCGCGCAACGCTCGACAATGGCCTCCAAGTCGTCATCGTGCGCAACAGCTTGGCGCCGGTCGTCGCCACTGCCGTCAATTACATCGTGGGTGCCGACGAGACTCCACCTGGATTCCCGGGCATGGCGCACGCGCAGGAGCACATGATGTTTCGCGGCAATCCCGGCCTCACGGCCGATCAGCTCGCCAGCATTGGCAGCGTCATGGGCGGCAGCTTCAACGCGGATACGCGACAAACCGTAACCCAATATTTCTTTACGGTCCCCTCGGAAGATCTCGATGTGGCGCTTCACATCGAGTCGATCAGGATGCGCGACGTGCTCGATTCGGAAGAGGCCTGGGTCAAGGAACGCGGCGCCATCGAGCAGGAGGTTGCGCAAGACCTATCGAGCCCGCGTTATGTCCTATTCACCAAGTTGCGCGCGGCATTGTTCCGCGGCACGCCTTACGAACACGATGCGCTTGGGACCCGGCCATCCTTCCAGAAGACGACGGGCGCGATGTTGAAGTCCTTCTACGACAAATGGTACGCGCCGAACAACGCCGTACTTGTCGTGGTCGGCGATCTCGATCCGGACGCGACACTCGCGAAGGTCAAAGAGCTCTTCGGGGGGATCAAGAGCAAGAAGCTGCCCAAGCGTCCGGACGTGCGGCTACAGTCGGTCAAGACTCAATCGCTCACCCTCAAGACGGACTTGCCTTACAGCCTTCACGTGATCGCCTTCCGCATGCCCGGTCTCGATAGTCCGGACTACGCGGCCGCCGAGGTGCTTGCCGACGTGCTCAATAATCAGCGGGGCGACCTCTACGGGCTGGTGCCACAAGGCAAGGCATTAAACGCCGAATTCGCCTTCGATCCGGAGCAAAAGGCGGGCATGGGCTATTCGGTGGTGGCCTTCCCCGCCGATGGCGACGGCAAGGCCGCCGAAAAGAATGTGCGTGCGATTCTCGGCCGTATTGCACGCGAAGGTGTCCCGGCCGATCTCGTCGAAGCCGCGAAAATTGAGGAGCGTCGAGGCGCTGAGTTCGAAAAGAACTCGATTGAAGGTTTGGCCACGGTTTGGTCGGAGGCCGTCGCGGTCGACGGACTCCAGTCGCCCAACGACGACCTTGCGCGCATCGAAAAGGTCACCGTCGAGGACGTGAACAGGGTTGCGAGGAAATATATCGACCTCGACCACGCGATCACCGCACTCCTGACCCCGCAAGGGTCTGGGAAGCCCATTTCCTCGAAGGGCTTCGGCGGCCAGGAAAACATTTCACTTGGCGAGGCGAAGCCGACACCCCTTCCCGACTGGGCCGAGTCGGTTCTCCGTCATCTCGCCGTACCCACATCGACGGTCAACCCGACGGTCAGCACGCTGGCGAACGGAATAACACTCATCGTCCAGCCCGAGGATGTGAGCGACACGGTGAGCGTATTCGGCCGCGTACGTAACCGCCCCGAGCTTCAGGTACCCAAGGGACAGGAGGGCTTGTCGCAAGTGCTGGACGACCTCTTCCCCTATGGGACGGAGCATCTCGATCGAATCCCATTCCGGCAAGCCCTCGATACGCTAGGTGCCGATGAGGAAGCGGGCACCGATTTCTCGATCCAAGTCCTGGCCGAAAATTTCGACCGCGGTGTCGAGCTGCTCGCCGACAACGAGCTTCATCCGGCCCTTCCGAGCGAAGCCTTCGACATCGTCAAACAACAGATCGCAAGCACGATTGCCGGGCGGCTCAGGAGCCCAAGTTACCTCACCCAACGCGCCATCCGCGCAGCACTCTTTCCGAAGGACGATCCGGCCCTGCGCGAACCACTCCCCGAGACGGTTAGCAAGCTGACAATCGACGACGTGCGCGACTATTTCAAGACGGCTTTTCGACCCGACCTCACCACGATTGTCGTGATCGGGAAAGTGACACCCGAAGCCGCCAAGGCCACGATCGAAAGGCACTTTGGCGCTTGGAGTGCTGCCGGGCCCAAGCCGGATACAACGCTGCCGCCGGTACCGCCAAGTCAGTCGTCGGTTACCGCGGTACCCGATGCGAGTCGCGTGCAGGATCGCGTGACGCTATCGGAAACCGTGGGGCTGACCCGCGCCGATCCAGACTATTACGCACTTCAGCTCGGAAACAACGTGCTGGGCGGCAGCTTCTATTCAACCCGGCTCAGCAATGACCTGCGCAAGAACGCGGGCCTTGTTTACTCGGTCGATTCCTTCTTTGAAGTGGGCAAGACTCGCGGCGCTTATTTCGTCCAATACGCGTGCGATCCGGAAAATGTCTCGAAAGTGCACGACGTGGTCATTCGCGAGCTTCGTGCGATGCAAGACGAACCGGTCACGGCGGACGAACTGCAGCGTGCGAAGGCCTTGCTATTGCGGCGGATCCCATTAAGCGAATCGAGCGTCGACGACATCGGTCGAAGCCTGATCGAGCGCGTTGCACTCGACCTTCCGCTCGACGAGCCGACGCGCGCGGCGCACCAATACCTCGAACTCGACGCGCCAAAAATACAGGCCGCGTTCGCAAAGTGGCTGCGACCCGACGATTTGGCGGTCGTGAGCCAAGGCCCGGCGCCGAACTGATCAACGACAGCGCGGGCTCAATTCGATCTCACCAGGTCGAGATTTAGAAGAATGTTCGGATGGCCGACGTGACTTGGTAGCGATCGTCCACCAACCAAAGAAGCTGCCACTTATCGAACGTGGTGCAAGGATGGGAGATGCCGCAACCGATCATGTCCCCCACCTTCAAGTCGGAGTCGGGTGAGATCTCCATATAGGCGTGCTGATCGTTCAAGCCGATGATGCGCCAACTCGGCTCCGCGGGCGCCGGCGCCTCATGCCGGCCCGGTCGATACCAAGACAGCGGGCGAGGTAGATCGAGATCGAAAGAAACGTCGCGCCGTCCCATCGTCAGAATCGCCCTCCCCGGTTCGGGTCGCGACTGCACGAGCGTCCATACTTCGAGCGCTGGCTGTAGTGCGGAACCCTTCGGGAGTTTAGCGGCACCGCGCGAGCCCATCACCTTCATCATCCGATCGTAGAATCCACTGTCATGCGTGATGTAGCATCCGCTGCGCAGGATTGTCCGGACCGGTCGAGACGACACCATTTGCAGCTCCCGCGCCACGATGTCGAAGACTGCGGAACCACCGGCACTCAGAATGACGTGGTCGCCGTCGAATATCCCTTCTCGGTCGCAGGTCGCGGCGACGGCCTTCACCATGTCGGTAAGGCGGCGAACTCGCGCTTGGTCCGCGTCGGAATCTCCGGTTGCGGCAAGTCCCTCGAAGCACTCGATGCCGACGAGGCGCACGCGGCCGGATGCCTGCGCAGCGCGCGCGAGGTCAAGCGCTTCATTCTCGCTTCGGCAGCCTGTTCTGCCGCCAGCATATCCGATTTCGAGGAGCACAGTGAATCGTCGGCGCAGATTGTGCTTGTCGGAAAGTACGGAAAGGATGTCGAGTTGCGCTTGCGAATCGAGCAGGAAAAGGAGTTCGAGGTCGGGGTGGTCGTTGAGTAATGCGATCACCGATGCGATGTCCCGCGCACCGACCAGTTGGTTCGCCAGGATGATCCTTCGAATGCCAAAGCGCATGGCGACATCGAGCTGATTGACCGTGGCAACGGTAATACCCCATGCGCCTCCATCGAGTTGCATTGCGAAGATCTGCGGCGCCATCGTCGTCTTCCCGTGAGGTGCGAGCAGCACGTCATTTTGCGCTGCGAAGTCTCGCATCCAATTTCGGTTATGCCCGAGTGCGGCCCCTTTGATCACCGCGACCGGGAACGGCAAATCGTGTCGCAGCAAGCTCCATTTGCGCCTTCCGACGTCCTTTAGTGCCAGGGCCGCAGCGCCCACCGGAAAGCCCTTGAACCGGCTGTCGATGATCTCGTTCTCAATCGCCGTCAAATCGACTGTCATGTCAGTATCCCACCGCTGCACCCGCCGGCCGGCGGGCGTCGTTTGCACCATAGAGGAACCCCCGCAGCACACCGCCCGAAAGTGCCGCGTCATTGCCCGACGTGGCAACGCTGTTCGAGCCAGGGGCTTCCCGACCGACCTCGATCAGTTCGGCCGCACCCCACGGGATCTGCTCGGTCATCTTGTATCCCATGCCGGTCAGGATCTTAATTGTATCCGGCGACAGGCCAAAGGGCTCGTAGAAGACTTCGTCGGGAAGCCATTGGTGATGGATACGCGGCGCATCGACCGCCTCCTGGGGCGCCATGCGATAGTCGATGACGTTCATGGCGGTTTCGAGCGTAATGGTGATGATGCGCGACCCGCCGGGGCTGCCGAGCACGAGAAACACCTTGCCGTCTTTCGTCACGAGCGTGGGCGACATCGACGAAAGGGGTCGCTTTCCGGGGGCGATGGCGTTTGCCTGGCCTTGGACGAGGCCATAGAGATTGGGAACACCCGGCTTTATGGTGAAATCGTCCATCTCGTCGTTGAGAAAGAACCCGGTGCCGGGTGCGATCACGTTTGCGCCAAAGCCCCCATTGATCGTGAAGGTAACGGAAACTGCGTTTCCGTCCTTGTCGACAATCGAGTAATGCGTCGTCTCGGATTTTTCGTCGGTCAATGCGCCCGGCTGAACATCCTTGGACGCAGTCGCTTTGTCGGGATCGATCTGGCTGCGGATCGCCGCCGCATGCGCCTTCGACAACAATCGCTCGAGCGGATTTGTTACGAATGCGGGGTCGCCCAGATATGTGTTGCGGTCGAGATAGGCATGCCGCATCGCCTCCACCATCAGATGCACCGATTGCGCCGAGCGGAAGCCCAGCGACGCCATGTCGTACCCTTCGAGCACATTGAGGATTTCACAAATCGTGGTGCCGCCCGAACTCGGCGGCGGCGCCGAGATGAATACGTAGCCGCGATAGCTGCAACGGATGGGTGCGCCCTCGGTCACCGTATAACTCGCAAAATCCGCCGCGGTTAGGATACCGCCATTGGCCTGGCTCGCCCGTTCCACCGCCTTTGCGATCGGTCCACGGTAGAAGGCGTCGGGGCCATGCCGTGCGATCGCGTCGAGCGTTCTCGCTAGGTCACGTTGGATCAGGCGCTCGCCCGGCTTGAGCCGCGTGCCGTCGCGATGCAGAAAGATCTTGGCGGCTACGGGGTCCTTGCCGAAGCGGTCGGCCTTACTGTCGAGGATATCCGTATCCGCCCGCTCGAGGACGAAGCCCTGGCGCGCCAAACGAATCGCGGGCGCCATGTCTCTTGCGCGCGACAGTCTGCCGTATTCGACGAGCGCACGGTCGAGCCCCATCACAGTGCCCGGCACGCCCGCAGCCAGATATCCGTAAAGGCTGAGATCGGGAATGGCATTGCCCTGCGAATCGAGATACATGCCCTCGCCCGCGGCCGCCGGTGCCGTTTCGCGAAAATTGATGAAGGTGTCCCGGCCGTCCGCGAGATGAATGATCATGAACCCGCCGCCGCCGATATTTCCGCAGCACGGGTTGACGACCGCGAGTGCATATCCGACGGCGACGGCGGCGTCGACTGCGTTTCCGCCCCGCTTGAGTATCTCTACTCCGACCTCCGATGCGTAGTGTTGAGAGGTGACCACCATGCCGTGCTCGCCCTCGACTGCCGGCAGCGACGCGGCATGACCCTTCGACGCGAGTATCGCCGCCGCAATCGCTATGGCCCCAATTCGGTAGGGGTGCCTAGTCATCGTTTCTCCTCCGCCGCTGCGCATGGGCGCACCCTTGTTTTCATAATGACCCCGCTTTGCCGGGCGTGACAAAAATGCGGAGGCTACCCCACAACTTCGATCATTCCGTCTTTGCCGTGATCGTAGCACCACCCAGCGCGAGGTAAAGCTGCGCTGTATCCTGAAACTGCTGTGCCTCAGCACGAACATAGCCAAGCCGCGCCTGCTCACGAAGACGCTGCGCATCAAGCACTTGGATGATGCCGACGTTTCCGGCGGTATAGCTGAGTCGCGTCAACGCGAGCGACGCGTCCGCCGCCTCGAGCGCGTGCTTTTGTGCGGCCAATTCCTCCGCGTCGTGGGTGAGGGCTTGAAGGACGTCAGCCACTTGCCCGAACGACGTCAGCACCGTCTGTTCATAGTTCGCAAGCGATGCGCGGTAGGCGTCAATGGCCCCCTGACGTTCCGCCTCGAGCGTGCCGCCATGGAAGATCGGCGCCGTCAACCCTCCCGCCAAACTCCAGATGTTGCTTCCAGCATCGAAAAAATGACCGAGAGTGAGGGCCTGCTGGCCGACCGACCCGTTCAGCGTGATCTGGGGGTAAAGATTCGCTGTCGCAACCCCGATCGTGGCACTCGCGGCATGGAGCTGCGCCTCCGCCGCCATGATATCGGGCCGGTCATGCGCAAGTTCGGAGGGCAGACTGAGCGGCAGTTCGCGCGGCAGGGTGAAATGATCGAGGTCGAACTTCGGCGCGGACCACTCCGCCGGCGGCCGTCCGACGAGAATTGCAAGCGCGTGGTGCGCCACGCTCAATTGTTGCCTGAGCGGAGGAAGCAGCGTGCGGTCGTTTTCGAGCTGGCTCCGTGCAATCAAGACGTCAACCTCGGACACCGAGCCGGCCTCGCGCGCCGTGCGCACCAGCGATAGGTTCGTCTCGTCGTCGACGAGGATTTCGTGGACCGCCGAGATCTGGGCTCCGGCGGACGCAATCAAGAAGACCTGGGTGGCCACATTGCCGGTCAATGCGAGAATCGCGGCGTCGAGTTGGTATGCTTGGTACTCCGCAAGCGCTTCCTGCCCTTCTATCTGCCGTTTCACCCCACCAAATAGATCGACGGTGTAACTCACGCTTGGCCCGGCGGTGAATAAATTGAATGGGGGTTCCGCGGGAAATCCCTGGATTCCGAATGATTGAGTGTTGATTTGCTGGCGGACCGCACTCGCCGAGAAGTCGACCTGGGGATAGAGGGGACCGTAAGCGGCAATGACCGCCTGTTGCGCTTGGGCGAGGGTGGCCTTCGTCGCAGCGAGGGTGCGGTTCTGCTCGATCGCCGTCGCGATCGTGCGATCGAGATCGGGCGAGCCGAACTGGGTCCACCAGTCGGGCGTCAATTTCTTTTCTGCCGAGAAATGCTGTTCGACCTCCGCCGCATCTGCGGGCGAAAGCTGCGGCCCTCCCTCATTCGTATACATCTCGGTTGTGGGCGCCTTCGGTCGCTCGAAATCCGGCCCGACGGTGCACGCAGACGCCCCTGCGGCAAGTGCTGCCGCAAGCGCGCCCATCCCGAGGCGCTTGCATGAGGTCCGATTCGGACATTGCACCGGGGTTCGCGCTATCTTTTTGTGTCTTACTGATCGAATTCGTCTTGTCAACCCAATGTGTCCTCAATCCGGCGTATCCGGCCGATTTCCCCCGGCATCGCGCACGCACCCGTCGCGGGCTGGCGGAATATCAAGAATTCGCCCCTCGTGCAATCCAACCGCAAGCCCTCGCCCATCTCAACCATAGACGCGACCGAACCGAAGTTGCGCCGGGACACGAAAAAAATGTAACTTGGTCGTTCAATTCTCGGTATGATTGCACCCGACATGGTTGTTATGCGAGAGCGGCCGCGAAAGCGACGACGAGTTCCAAAGGGCGAGATACGGGGCGCGCGTGGCGGGCGTCCGTCGCGCGTGGAGGCGGAGCGGCTCTCCGATCGGATTTTGGAAGTCGCGACAGAGATGTTTATCGGCCATGGTTACAGCGCTACGAGCATCGAGGCGATCGCATCGGCCGCGCGGATCGGAAAGCTGACGCTTTATCGTCGGTTTTCTGACAAAGCCGCCCTCTTTGGGGAGGTCGTCCATAGAATGATCGAGCGCTGGAAAAATACAGTCGCCGATCTTGCCGAGGCGGACGGCGAACTCAACGAGGTCCTCGAACGCACGGCGGCCCGGCTCCTCGATATCGTGCTTTCGCCGGAAGCGATCTCGCTCTATCGAATTGTGACGGCCGAGGCAGTCCGCTTTCCAGCGCTCGCCCACCTCCTCCACCGCCAGGGCGATACGCGGAATGGTAATCCGGTGGTCGCATTGCTGCGTCGGCAATCGGAGCAGGGCGTCCTCAAGGTCGAGGACCCGAACTTCGCGGCGGAGCAATTCATCCAGATGGTGATCGGCGAGCCGCGCCGGCGCCTACTCCTGGGCCTGCCGGCGCCAAGCGGGCGCGAAAGCCGAGAACGCGTCCGAAAGTCCGTCGACCTATTCCTGAATGGCTGTAGGTCCTCCTGAACGGCTGCATTGCTTGAACAAGCTACGCGCCCTGCGGTGGGCTGGCCGCCAGCGAACCTGTGAATTACAACGGGGCAACGGTTAGTTGGAATTGTGGCATCAAACAAGCAGATTCGAGAATTGAGGATCTGGTTTGATGAATTAGAAAGGCGTTGGCCGGCGGATTTTGGTCCGCCGGCCGCGGCCGCTAGGCTTACTTCGCGAAAGTGATTGATGCGTTGGCCGCAATGTTGGTCATCGAGGCCGAGTTGGTCACAAGGCCCGAGCTTCCGCTCAGATTTGCAACGCCTGCGGTATTGTAGAGAGACATGGAAACGCCGCCCGTCGACCACGTTGCGCCGCCGCCACCGCCGCCATTGCCAGCGTTGCCGCCTTCCGCAGCGTTGATGCCACCCGCCGCTTCAGAGACACCGCCGGTCGAGTTGGCGTTGCCACCATTGTTGCTTCCAGCGTTGCCGCCCTGACCACCGCCGGCATGGGCCGAACCACCCTTAGCCTTCTGATGGATGTCGCCATAATAGGCGTCGCCGGAGTTGCTGTTCGACGCGTTGCCGCCGTTCGACGAGCTATTCGCATCGCCGCCGACACCAACCGCGAACCCACCGAGAGCAGCACTACCACCAGCATGTGAATGGGCATTTGCACCCTTCGCACTGGCTCTGCCGCCATTGGCGTCACCGCCGTCACCGCCAGCATTCACGATGAAGACGGGGCTGTAGCTGTTTTCTTGTCGCAAGCACTGGTCAGCCGTTACCGTTGTCGTAATTGTATTGGTCGTGCTTTCCGACTTGTTGATGTCGCCCATGAAGCCGGCCCACACGGTGACATCGCTGTAGCTGATATTCGCACTTTCGAACGGATTGGCCGACGCCGTCGAGCCGAAGGCGACTGCCAAGGCAAACGCGGAAATTCCCGCGGAAAGAACCTTACGCATAGTGCTCTCCTTCCATTGGTATGTGGTTATGTTTGTTGCCATGCTTTTTTGCGCGAAGTGCCCGCCCGACGCGTTTCGATACTTGTCGAGCCGGGTTTGGTAAATGCAGCACAAAACGCCACATATCCAGCGAGCAAGGTGGCAACGGACATGCCAATGAGAAAGTGCATTGAACTTATTTGATATCGAACAATAATTTCCAAAACGTGGTTAACAAGGAGAGTGCTTGAAAACATAGCCGAACAAGTTTCTTAGGAAAATCTCAAAATCCGAAAGATCGCGCGGTGTGCCGTCAATGCTTCAGCGGTTTACACTTCTTGCACTTCAACGAAATGGATCCGATCCCGCGAGTCCAAACCGATCCGGTGAGACAAACCGCGACGGTTTCGCAGACTGGCAGCCGTAGGGTTTTGGTCACGAAGAAGCGCAAACGAAGGCCACGCCTCTTTCCCTTGTGGGGCGCTCTTCTTTGGCGAGCGAGTTGCAATCGGCGCATACTCGAGGTCCCCGCAATGGGTACTCCTGTTAGATGCCTTGCCGACAAGCCAAAGTGGGCTCATATTCGCAGCGCCCGAAACGGGCACTTTTGTCTCTAGGTGGTCCTGAGCCCCGCCTCGATCTCCCCTGAATCCGGGCGGGGCTTTCCTTTGCTCAGCTTGAAAAACCGATAGCAATATAAGCAATTTGTAAGGATGGGCTGCATGACCGCATCGGCCGTTGCCGCCAATCTGCGACCACGCGAAAGGCGTCCCTTGCCCCGCAACTGTCGCGGGGCTTTTACTTTGCAGGCGCAACAGTTTGGGTGCATACTTGCATCGCCCCTCAAGGGGCAACTTCCATAGATATGTGGTACTTGCCCCGCCCTTCCTCAGAAGCGGCGGGGCCTTTGTGTGCGCAGCTATCACCGAATCTCAGGCAAAATATCGATATGAACAAGAGACGATTCGTATACGCCACCGGACATCGATTCGATGCCATACTTTTTTATCTGCATTGCCGGACGCGTCGCTTGGGGCGGTTACCCATCGCGTCCTTAACGCGGGATCCACTTGCCCCGCTTCTTTGGCCTTAAGCGCCAGGGCATTTTTGGTCGGTGGCATCGATGATGGCGCACTAACGTCATCCACAACAAGCTCCGATCGATCACGCCAACGAGCATTGATCGGATGTCATTATGCCGGTTCGGCGTTACTGGGCGCGCTAGTTGCGCTCATCGCCCGCGAAGCACCTTGTCGTCTCGCCGCTCCCTGCCCCGCCCGCGCGCCAGAGCCGGCGGGGCTTTTTTGGTGGCTGCACTGGCCGGCGAACGCGAAATAGAGAGTGCGCGCGTCTAGTCGCATGGCACGAGCCGCTTCAATTCCCATTCCCCTTCGAGTCGCGCTATCACACTTTGGCGTAAGCTCGCCTTGACCCTCGCCACCTTCTTTGCCTCCTTCGCGCTGTATTGTCGCTTGACGAGACAGGCCGACAACTCAAATGCCGGCTCCGGAAACATCAACAGGCGGCGATTGTGCTAGATGATCGAGCGCTGCCCGGCAAAGACTAAAATAGGACGTCGGCGTGTGTCGTCGCAGCCTAATAGCCGCAGGCGGCGCCGTCACGCCGACGAGCCAGGGAATTGAGGGTCCGATCTGAGGATTTGGAATGGCGTTGGCCGGCGGTTTTTTTGTCCGCCGGCCGCAGCCGTTAGGCTTACTTCGCGAAAGTGATTGATGCGTTGGCCGCAATGTTGGTCATTGAAGCCGAGTTGTTCACAAGGCCCGAGCTTC
>DASPOR010000148.1 GCA_035625915.1 Alphaproteobacteria bacterium
CGCGCAGATCGAAGAGACCACGTCCGACTACGACCGCGAGAAGCTGCAGGAGCGGTTGGCGAAACTCGCCGGCGGTGTTGCGGTCATTCGCGTCGGCGGCGCTACCGAGGTCGAGGTGAAGGAGCGCAAGGATCGCGTCGATGACGCGATGCACGCGACCCGTGCCGCGGTCGAGGAAGGGGTCGTCGTCGGCGGCGGTGTGGCACTTCTCTACGCCTCGAAGTCGCTTTCGAAACTCCAGGGTGCGAATGAAGATCAGCGTCACGGCGTGGAAATCGTTCGCAAGGCTCTCCAGTCGCCGATCCGCCAGATCGTCGAGAACTCCGGCGCTGACGGTTCGATCATCGTCGGTAAGCTCTTGGAGGCCAAAGACGCAAATCTCGGCTACGACGCGCAAAACGATAAATATGTCGACATGTTCAAGGCGGGCATCATCGATCCGACCAAGGTAGTGCGCACAGCCCTTCAGGATGCGGCATCGATCGCGGGGCTATTGATCACGACGGAAGCGATGGTCGCCGACAGGCCCGAGAAGAAAGAACCGGCCGGTCATGCCCATGGCGATATGGGCGGCATGGGAGGGATGGGCGGCATGGGATTCTGAGCCCGACCGCACGCCTTTCGGAATATGGGGGAGGGGGCCACGCAGCGTGGCCCCCTTTTTCTTGTCGGCGACCCATTGGCGTGGATTGTGCTAGTGAATCGCCATGACCGTTTCCGTCGAACTCGATCGCATCGCCGAATACATCCGCGAGATCGCGGCCGTGGAAATCATGCCGCGCTTCAGGAAGCTCGCGAAAAGCGACATCAAGCACAAAGGTGACTGGGGCGATTTCGCGACGACGGCGGATCTCGAAGCGGAGCGCGCGCTTGGCGTTTGGCTCAAGGACCGCCTTCCCGGGTCGCGGGTCGTCGGCGAGGAGGCGGCTGCGAAATCGCCGGAGCTACTCGACCTGATTGCGGGTGAAACACCTGTCTGGATCGTCGATCCGCTCGACGGTACGCACAATTTCGCTGACGGCATTGAGCATTTCTGCGTGATCCTCGCGCTGACCCAGGCCGGCGAAACGCGAGCGGCGTGGATTCACGATCCGATCGCCGACCGAACGGTCGTGGCTGAGCGTGGTGGGGGCACATGGGAGGCTGGAAAGCAGCTTCGCGTGGCGGCACCGGCTGCCATCGCCGAAATGCGCGGCGCCATTTATGCCAAAGCCGGCCGCCCCGGCGTTTCACAAAACCTGGAATCGGTACGAGGGAAATTCGCCGCAACCGTCAATCGGCGCTGTGCTGGCTGCGAATACCTTTCCCTTGCGCGCGGCGAGAGCCATTTCACGCTTTTCAGCCGCCTGTTCCCCTGGGACCATGCGGGCGGCGCCCTCATTCACGCGGAAGCCGGCGGCTACAATGCCTGCTGGGATGGAACACCCTACCGTCCGACCCGGCATGCGGGGGGCATATTGCTTGCCCCCGACGCGCCGAGCTGGCGCGCCATCGCGGCACTCACCCTCGCTTAGCTTGTTGCCCGTTTTACGCCAAACGGCCCGAATGCCTGGGCGACAGGCATCAGTTCGAGGGTGTTGACGTTGAAGTGCCAAGGGCGAGACGTGCACCAGGCGATCGCATCGGCGATATCGTCGGCGGTCAGCGGCTGCATGCCGGCGTAAACCTGTTTGGCCTTCGACTTGTCGCCCTTGAAGCGCACTTCAGCGAATTCCGTCTCGACCATCCCGGGCTCGATGCAAGTGACCCGTATCTTGGTGCCGAGGAGATCGGCGCGCAATGCGAGGGAGAACTGATGCACGAAGGCCTTGGTGCCGCAATAGACATTGCCGCCGGGATAAGGATAGGTGCCGGCGACCGAGCCCATTTGCACGATGTGCCCGCGATCCCGTGCGACCATGCCCGGGAGGACGGCGCGCGTGACGTAGAGGAGCCCCTTTACGTTGGTGTCGACCATGCCCTCCCAATCCGAGATCGCGACCTGGTGGGCAGGCTCGAGCCCGAGCGCCAGTCCGGCGTTGTTGAGGAGCACGTCGATGGCCGAGAATTCGGCCGGAAGCGATGAGATCGCCTCGTCGACCGCGGCCTTCTCCCTGACGTCGAGAGCGATTGCATGGACCTTGGCAGGCGAATTGCTCTCAAGCTCGCGCTTCAATTCCATGAGCCGGTCGGTGCGGCGCCCAGCCAGCACGAGGCGCTTACCCTCATGGGCGAATCGCCTCGCACAAGCCGCCCCTATTCCGGATGAGGCGCCCGTGATGAAAACAGTCGCAACGGTCATGATCATCCTTTCGCGATTGAGATATCCCAATAGGTTATCGTTTGTCTTTCGTGCGATTGCCGAGCTTTGCCTTCTGGCGCTTTCCCACTGGTACGGCGCCTACCCGATCCGACTCCGCCGACTTTGCCGCGTCCCACAGCGCGTCCATTTCGGCGAGCGTCGATTGTCGCGGCGTCCGACCGCGTTCGGCGAGGAGTGCTTCAACCCGCCGAAAGCGACGCTCAAATTTTGCGTTGGCCGCGCGCATTGCCGACTCAGGATCGATCGACAATCGGCGCGCCAAATTGACCGCCGCGAAGAGCAGATCGCCGAGTTCGTCTTCGAGGCGATGGCGTGGTGCGCCCTTCGTGATTTCGTCCTTGAGTTCGCGGATCTCTTCCTCGATTTTCTCCAGAATTGGAACAACGGCATCCCAATCGAACCCGACGTTTGCAGCACGGCGTTGAAGCTTCATTGCACGGAGGAGGGCGGGGAGGGCGAGCGGCACGCCCGCCAGCGCACTTTCGGCTGGAGCACCTTCGCGAACGGCCTTTTCGGCGCGCTCGTTCGCCTTGTGGGTCTCCCAAGCCGTGCGTTGAGCCTCAGCATCGGCGATCCTGTCCTCGCCGAATACGTGAGGATGCCGTCGTATCATCTTGTCGCAGATTGAACTTGCAACGGATTGAAAATCGAACCGGCCGGCTTCTTCGGCCATGCGGGCATGGAACACGACCTGAAGCAAAAGGTCGCCTAACTCGTCCCTGAGACCGTCGAAATCCCGACGCGCGATCGCGTCGGCGACTTCATAGGCTTCCTCGATCGTATACGGGGCGATCGTGTCGAAATTCTGTTCGACGTCCCATGGGCACCCGCGGACCGGATCGCGCAAGCGCGCCATGATATCGATGAGCCGGTTGATGCTGCGTTGGGACATGGAGGTCGGCTCTGGGGTTCACGGCCGCGGGATAAAACCTAGCGCGCGGGCGAGAGACTCATAGCGTAGGGAAAGAAGATCGGGAAGTATTCAAGCAATCAATATGACACGGAAGTCATTTTACGCCCTGGATTCGCCCCGATAGCATCTTAAATTGGGATGGAAAGACGGGTGATACGAGTGCGCGGCCGATGTCCAGATTTGCAATTTCCGCCGAATTAGCGATTGCGGCTGGGTTCGCCTTGTTATTGGCGATACCGGCCTCGGCGCAGCAGGCGGATTCGGCCGGCACACCGCAAGTTCTCCGCGGCGGCGTACAGGCTGCATGCGGTCCGGGTGCCGCACAGCCATGCGGCGAGACGGTGCAGCCTGTACAGCCTCCAGGGGGACAGTCCCAAGCCGGAACGGGCAGCATCGGCCAATCCGGCGCAGGCCCGCCCGGTGCCGTTTCAAATGGCGCTGGACCTCCAGGTCCTCAATGTCAGGACAATACGGTGCCGGTCACGATCGACGGCAAGACCGTGCAGGCGGTGGCGCACGCTTGCCTTCAGCCCGACGGAACTTGGCAAATTACCCAGGAAACACCCGGCTTGCCGTCACAGGTGTATGTCGTCGGCAATCAGCCGCCGCCAGCACCGCCCGCTGGCGCGCAGCCGCAAGGGCAATTCCCGCAACAAGAACCCTCGGGCGCTGCCGGCGGCCAGACCGGCGCAAACACCCAGCCGGTGTGCCGCGACTATATCGTTCCCGTGACCATCGACGGAAAGTCCGTGCAAGCGACAGGGCATGCCTGTTTGCAGCCCGATGGCAGCTGGCTGGTCACCCAGGAAACGCCGGGATTGCCGGCCCAAACCTACACGGTTCCACCGCCGAATTACTCGCCAGTGCCTTATCCGATGGCCGAGTATCCATACGGCAACGCCTACGACTACCCGTATCCGCCATATTATCCCTACTGGGCATACGATCCGTGGTTCTACGGGCCGCCATTCTGGTTCGGCGGCTTTCTATTCGTGCACGATTTTCACCGGTTTCACCATTTCCACCAATTTCGTCAATTCCACCCCAACCAAGGCACTTTCCCGCATCACCATTGAGCAGTGGAGGTTCAGGGGCTTCCTGGGAGTGTAAGCTCAGCGCCCGGGCAGCCTTTGCCGGAAGCCATAGGCTGTTGAATAAGCTCATAATTCCACGCGATTTGTGTTTCCATGGATATTTTCCATAATACATATTATGCGACTTTTTTATGTTCGATTTTTGCTCGAATCAACGGCCCCCGCCAGCCCGAACCGGACCCCGCCGCATTTCTTACGGCCCCAAGCGCCGCAACCTCCCCGCCAAGCATGAAGCTGGGTTATTCTTGGCCGGACCCAGACCGATCAATGGCAAGAGGAGTTCGCACCATGAGAACTGCTGTGCTCGCCGCCGTGGCGGCCACCGCTGCGATTACGATGCCGTCGCTCACGAATGCGGGCCCCGCTCCGGCACCGACAATACAGTCCGAAAAGTGCTATGGCGTTAATGCCGCCGGCGGCAATGACTGCGCTGCGGCCGGTAGCCACTCCTGTGCCGGCGAGGCGAAGACCGCACGAGATCCGAAATCTTGGATCTACGTTCCCGCGGGGACGTGTCAAAAAATCGATGGCGGGAGCACGACGCCCAAACAGGCGTAGCGGCTTCCCCGCGGTTTCGTTTCTAACGGTCCTTTTGGGCGGTACATAATCGACCTTCGATGGCGCGTCGGGGCTTGGCTTGCGCATTGCCCGCAAATTACAGATTTCGATAAGGGCCGGTCTCAGCATCGGCGTCGTCGCGGTCGTGGTCTTGACGGCCGCGATCGTCCATGTCCCGTGGACGCTGACCTCGGAATCCAACGTCGCTGAACTGAACGCCCGGCTCAATTCACTGGTCATCAACAGTATCGCTGAAAAAGTGGATCGCCTTCTAGATGATGCGGTTGCGGTGCGCCAAGCCATCGGGACGAATCTCGTCAACAGCAGCGATGACTTGGACGACGTGGCTCGGCGACAATTCCTTTTCCTGTCGTTCTTGGAAAGTCAGCCGAGCCTGACCGCAATCGAATTCGGCCAGCCCGACAATCATGCCTTCCTGGTCCTCCGTTCCCTGGATGGAATGATCCGTATCGAGGAAACGATTCCCGACGGCACACAAGCGAGGCGGATAACCGACCGGTATCGCCTCGACGATACCGGCAGTTTCATTTTCGAGCATCGGGAAAAGGCCCCAAGCGACTACATGGTGACCCAGCAGCTTTGGTTCCTGACCGCTTTCGACAAGGATCGCCCGGCATGGAGTAATATTTATCGATTGCCGGCAACGGGTAATTTCGGGGTTACGACGTCGAGCCCTGTGGAGCGGAACGGCGAGCTTCTGGGTGCCGTCGGCGTGTCGATTTCGCTCGTGCGCCTCTCCGCATTCCTCGATGCCATCGACGTGAGCCCCCATGGCATGGTGTTCCTCACCAACACCTATGACGAGTTGGTCGCGGTCCAAAGCCGCATGCTCACGGCGATAGGTGGCATGGCCCCCTCGCCCAACATTCTCAAGCTCGAGGCGATTGACCTCCCTGCGGTGCGCGTCGCCGTGGCCGCATTGAAGGCAAACGATGCCGAGCTCCAGTCGATCGACAAGGGCCGCCAATTCACGTTTCGCGATTCCGCCACGGGCGGGACGTTTTTCGTGACCTTATCGCCCCTCGCCCAGATGGGACTGATCGCGTGCGTGGTTATACCCGAGCGGGACATCCTTGGCCGCATCGACCGCAACACGGAGATGCTTCTGATTGCGCTCGGCACCTTCATCTTGCTTATCGGATTTGCGGCGACGTTCACGGCGCGCCGCACGATCGGCCGGCCCCTTGCGCGCGTCACCGAAAATCTCAAGCAGCTCGAAAACTTTCAGCTGG
>DASPOR010000149.1 GCA_035625915.1 Alphaproteobacteria bacterium
CGCGGTTCGGGGGCCGGGTCGGTCGTCGCATGGTCGCTGACGATCACCGATCTCGATCCCTTGCGCTGGGGGCTGCTTTTCGAGCGCTTCCTCAATCCCGAGCGCGTCTCGATGCCCGACTTCGATGTCGATTTCTGCCAGGAACGGCGGGACGCGGTGATCGAGTACGTGCAGCGGCGCTACGGCCGGGACCGGGTCGCCCAGATCATCACCTTCGGCAAGCTTCAGGCGCGCGCGGTGTTGCGCGATGTCGGGCGCGTCCTTCAAATGCCCTACGGTCAGGTCGACCGCATTTGCAAGATGGTGCCGAACAACCCGACGAACCCGGTCACCCTCCAGCAGGCCATCGACGGCGAGCCGCAGCTTCAAGCGATGCGCCGCGACGACGAAACCGTGGCGCGGCTCATGGACGTCGCCATGAAGCTCGAAGGGCTCTACCGGCACGCCTCGACCCACGCCGCCGGTGTCGTGATCGGCGACCGCCCGCTCGACGAGACGATCCCGCTCTATCGCGATCCCCGCTCGGCGATGCCGGTCACCCAATTCAACATGAAATGGGTCGAGGCCGCGGGCCTCGTGAAGTTCGATTTCCTCGGTCTCAAGACGTTGACGGTGCTCGCCGAGACGGCCGAGCTTCTCGCGCGACGCGGAATCAAAATCGACCTCGACTTACTACCGCTCGACGATCGAGCGACCTACGAGATGCTGAGCCGCGGTGAGTCGACCGGCGTGTTCCAGCTCGAAGGTTCGGGAATGCGCGACGTGCTTCGCAAGCTGAAGCCCGACCGCTTCGAGGACATTATCGCCGTCGTGGCCCTTTACCGTCCGGGCCCGATGGACAACATCCCGAGCTATATCAACCGCAAGCACGGGCGCGAAGAGCCGGATTCCCTGCATCCCTCGCTCGAGCCGATCCTCAAGGAAACCTTCGGCATCATCGTCTACCAGGAGCAGGTGATGCAGATCGCCCAGGAGCTTTCCGGCTTCACGCT
Source organism: Alphaproteobacteria bacterium (assembly GCA_035625915.1). Classification (NCBI taxonomy): domain Bacteria; kingdom Pseudomonadati; phylum Pseudomonadota; class Alphaproteobacteria; species Alphaproteobacteria bacterium. Next base: position 993 of record DASPOR010000149.1, read on the forward strand.
CGGGGCCGCCGACCTCCTGCGACGAGCGATGGGAAAGAAGATCAAGGAGGAGATGGAGGCTCAGCGGAAGTCGTTCGTCGAGGGAGCCGTGGCGCGCGGCGTCGATCAGGCCAAGGCGTCGCAGATTTTCGAGCTTGTCAATAAATTCGCAGGCTATGGTTTCAATAAATCCCACGCGGCGGCCTACGCCCTCGTCGCGTACCAGACGGCCTATTTCAAAGCCAACTACCCGGTCGAGTTCTTCGCCGCCACCATGACCTACGACATGGGGAACACGGACAAGCTCAATGTGTTCCGCCAGGAACTCCAGCGCCTGGGCATCGGGCTTCTGCCGCCGGATATCAATCGTTCCGACGTTGCATTCTCCGTCGATCGAGCGGCGTCCGCCGGTTCGGGTGAGTCCGAGATGGCGATCCGCTACGCCCTTGCGGCGGTCAAGAACGTGGGTGCGGCCGCGATGGCTGGCGTCGTCGAGGCGCGCAAGGCGAAGGGCGCCTTCAAAAGCCTTTCCGATTTTGCCGATCGCGTGGACGTCAAGGCGCTCACCAAGCGCCAGCTCGAAAGCCTCGCGGCCGCGGGTGCGTTCGAAAGCCTGATTCCGAACCGCCGTCAGGTCTTCGAGGCGGTCGAGCAGATCGCACGCCATGCGAGTGCCGCGGCACAGGACCGGGCGAGCAACCAGACCTCGCTCTTCGATGCGCTCGCGGGCGGGGGTGGGGGCCCGCCACCTTCGATGGCGCTTCCGGCCGTGCCCGAATGGGCGCCGATGGAACGCCTCAAGCGGGAGTTCGATGCGATCGGTTTCTATCTCTCCGCCCACCCGCTCGACGCCTACGGCAAGACGCTCGAGCGGCTCGGTGTCCTAACGTCCGCCGAGGCGATAAGGCGAATGACCGAAGGCCGCTTGAGCCGCGTGCGCCTCGCGGGCACGCCACTCGGCAAGCAAGAGCGCACCTCGGCGCGCGGCAATCGCTTCGCGTTCGCGCAGTTCTCGGATACGAGCGGGGTCTTCGAAGCGACCCTCTTCTCCGAGGTGCTGTCGGCGTCGCGAGAATTACTCGATCAAGGTGCGCCGGTACTGCTCGCGGTCGATGGCCGCGTCGACGGCGACCAGGTGCGCCTGATGGCCCAGTCGATCGAGCCGCTCGACAAAGCCGCGGCGGAAGTCGGGGCCTCCCTGCGCATTTATCTCAACGATCTCGGCCCGGTCGAGCCGCTCAAATCCCTCATCCAGCGCGAAGCGAAGGGCAAAGGCCGCATCTGGCTCGTGGCCCTCACGGGCGAGCGCGAGATCGAGATCGCACTTCGCGGCGGCTTTGGCTGCTCGCCGCAGCTTCGACAGGCGATCAAGGCGCTGCCCGGAATCGTCGAGGTCGAAGAGGTCTAGCAAAGCAGAGCAGGGGAGCGAGACATGAGAAGCTACGACATCGCCGCCTATGGCCAGCCTTTGAAACTGTCCGAGCGGCCGACACCCAAGCCCGTCGGTGCGGAGGTCCTCGTGCGCGTGACGGCGGCGGGGGTTTGCCACAGCGACGTGCATATCTGGGAGGGTTATTTCGACCTCGGTGGCGGCAAGAAGTTTCGCATGGAAGAGCGCGGCATGAAGCTTCCCCACACGCTCGGTCACGAGACGGTTGGCGAGGTCGTCGCCCTCGGTCCCGAGGCTTCCGGCGTCAAGGTCGGATCGCGCTATCTCGTCTTTCCCTGGATCGGTTGCGGCGTCTGCGACGTTTGCGGGATTGGCGAGGAGCAGCTTTGCCTCACGCCGCGCTTTCTCGGCGTTCACCGGGCCGGCGGCTACAGCGACCATATCCTCGTCCCTCACGCGCGCTATTTGCTCGACATCGCGGACATGAAGGCGTCGGAGGCCGCCCCTTATGCCTGCTCGGGGGTTACGACCTACGGTGCTTTGCGCAAGATCGGCGCCAACCTCCAGGAGAAGCCTGTCGTCGTCATCGGCGCCGGGGGCCTCGGCCTCATGTGCCTGGAACTTCACCGCGCCCTGGGCGGGCGAGCGGCGATCGCGGTCGACATCGATCCGGAGAAGCGCCAAGCCGCACTCAAGGCGGGCGCCAAGGAAGCGATCGATGCCAAGGCGCCCGACGCTGTCAAACAGATCAAGGCGGCGGTCGGGGGTCACGTGTGGTCCGTCATCGACCTCGTGGGCTCGACGGCCACGATGCGACTCGGGCTCGATTGCCTGACCAAGGGCGGTAAGATCATTGTGGTCGGACTTTTCGGGGGCGATATCGATCTTGCCATCCCGCTCATCCCCCAGCGTGCAATCACCATCCAGGGGTCCTATGTCGGCAGCCTCGGCGAACTCAAGGAACTTTTGACGCTGGTGCGAAAGCACAAGGTCCCGCCGATCCCGATTCACGAGCGCCCGCTCGATCACGCCCCCGCAGCCCTCGAGGAGCTTCGCGCCGGCCGCGTCCTCGGACGAACCGTGCTGACGCCGTAAGCGACGCCCGTCGATCGGTTCGCACGCGGGTTTTTTTCACACGAACGTGATTAAAAAAGCGCCAGAAATGGCGCTTTTTCACATGACATATTACGACATCCGGGTGAACGCACTCTATTGTTTTTCTTGTGACGGCGGGGTGGTCCCGCCGATCACAAGAAGGGAGAATAAGATGAGTATACTCATCAAAATCTCCCTGAGGCTAAGAAGGATAAGGTTCTCTCTCCAACTCCTTCTGATGCCGTAAGGGGGCCGGGCGGTGGTAGAGCCGCCGCCCGGTTCCCTCGAACTATACGGATTCCGTCGTGGGAAAACAACCGTCCGAGCTTAGCACCCTCATGGTTCGAGACGGCTGCCTCCGCTGTCCTTCACCGTCATGCGCGCCCCCGGACTTCTCCGTTCGTGTGGATGCCCGGGTCACGCCCGGGCATGACGGGAGTGGGTGGCGGTCGGTTCGCCTCCATTCGTCATGGCCGGGCTTGACCCGGCCATCCACGTGCTGCGGACTTCTCCAACCGTCAAGCCCGCGCATGACGAGAAGAGAGAACCGGATCAAGCCTCCAGGAGCCCACGGGTCCTGACCCCTATACAAAACGAACGTCCTCATCCTGAGGAGGTGCGCAGCACCGTCTCGAAGGATGAGGCCACCGCCTCACGGGAACGGGTCCTTCCGGAAATTGAACGCGACCGATATCCGCGGCTGGTCGCCGCGATGGGCGAACACCATGTGCGGCACATAGCTCGGGAACAGCACCATCATGCCGGGGACGGGGCGGACATAAACACTTGTCCGGATCAGGCCGGGGAAGAACGTGCTGTCGCGACTGAGGAAGGGGTCCATGATCTGCAAGGGCGTGCCGACGTCGGCATTGGCGTCGGAATCGCCGGGGTCGATATAATAAGTGCCAGACCAGGTGGCCCCCGGATGGGTGTGGGTTTTGTTGAAGTCGGCCCCGCGATTGACGTTGACCCAAGCCTGATAGGTCCAGTTGAAGGCGCTCGGCTCCCGGCCGTAGGCGCTCATCAAGCGCGCCGTCGCGTGGTTGACCAGGGCCGCCATGCGCTCGACGAGCGCCTTGCCGGCGTCACCCATCCACTCGAGCACCCCGGTTTCCGAATGCCAGCCGCCGACGTTGCTTTTCGTCCGCCCGCCGGCCTCATTTTCGCGCGCGAGGGAGAGGCGGCGAAGTTCCTCGTTCAGCGCCGCCGTATCCGGCCACACATGGCACATGACGGGGACGGGAAAGCAGAACTCGAAATTCGCTTTCTCAAGGTCGGGCAGGGACATCGTTGATCCTCGTGATCCTTTTGTGGAAGATGGCCGGCACCGGGTTCGCGGTTGTCCGGTCGAACGATTTTGGCTCCAGAAAACCTAGGTCGCATCCATTTTTTGTCATGCCCGCGCATGACGGGAAAAGGGAACCGCGCGCCCTCATGGTTCGAGACGGCTGCCCGGCGGCCGCCATAGCGGCCGCCTCTATGCGCGACGCAGAAGAAGGCGCGCGAAGCGCGCCGGCAGCCTCCTCACCATGAGGATTATTTATTTTTCTAAAGCCCTCATCCTGAGGAGGT
>DASPOR010000150.1 GCA_035625915.1 Alphaproteobacteria bacterium
GAACGGGACGTGCTGGCGAAGATGTGGGTGCTGCGGCGCATTCTCATGCCGATGGGCATGAACGACGCAATGGAGTTCCTGCTCGACAAGCTTCGCCACACCAAGACAAACGGCGAATTCTTCCAATCGATGAATCAGTAGCGCGTCGAAGGTGCGTCGCACATTCGAGGGCAGCTTGCCCTTGCGCCCACGCAAAAAACGCGGCGTGCGGCCGGGCGCCGCGCGCGGGCGCGCCAATACCCTACGGCATTAGCACCGTCGATCCCGTCGTCTTCCGCGTTTCGAGATCGCGATGGGCTTGGGCCGCATCGGCCAAGCGATAGGTTTGATTGACGCGGATCTTGACCGCACCGCTCTTGACGACACGGAAGAGGTCCCGTGCCGTCGCGACGAGATCTTCGTGCTTGGCCACGTAAGTGCCGAGCGTGGGGCGCGTGACATAGAGGGAGCCCTTCGCGGCGAGCTGGCCGAGATCGAACGGTGGGATCGGTCCCGAAGAATTGCCGAAGGTGACGAAAAGCCCGAGGGGTGCGAGGCACGCCAGCGACTTCTCGCAGGTGTCCTTCCCGACCGAGTCGTAGACGACGGGCAGCCCCTTGCCCTTGGTGATCTCCTTGACGCGCTCGGCAAAGTCCTCCTTGCCGGTCACGATGGGATGTTTGCATCCATGCGATTTGGCGAGGGTTGCTTTCTCGTCGGAACTCACGGTGCCGATCACGGTAGCGCCGAGCGACTTCGCCCACTGGCACATGATCAGGCCCACGCCGCCGGCCGCCGCGTGCACGAGGATGGTGTCGCCCTTCTTGACCTTGTAAGTGCGGCGAAGGAGATAGCGCGCCGTCATGCCTTGAAGCATCATCGCCGCACCGGTCTTGAAATCGATCTCCTTGGGCAGTTTGACAAGACGGTCGGCCGGCATGATGCGCGCTTCCGCGTAAGCGCCGATGGGGCTTAGTCCGTACGCCACACGATCGCCGACCTTGAAGTCCTTTACCTTGGGTCCGACCGCTTCAACCACGCCCGCCCCTTCATATCCCAGCCCGCAAGGATAGCTCGGCTGCTTGTAGAGGCCGGTTCGGACATAGATGTCGATATAGTTGAGTCCGATCGCGTGGTGACGAACGACGACCTCGCCCGGCCCCGGATGGGCCAGAGGTGCCTCCACCATTCGCAGCACATCGGGACCGCCTGGCGTGGTGACTTGAATAGCCTTTACCATGGTTTCTCCTTCTTTGAATCAGCGCATTCTTGATTCAGCCGAGGGCCTTCTTGAAAAAATCGAATGTGCGGCCGTTCGCAAGCTCCGCCGACGCTTTGTCGTAGTGTTGACCGCCCACGCGCGCGAACGCGTGATTCATAGCGGCATAGCTGTGGATCGTGACGAGCTTGTTGCTCCCAAGCGAGGCTTTGATCTTGGCCTGTGCGGCTGCCGGGCAGTATTCGTCCTTCTCCGCGATATGAAGCATCAGGGGCTTCTTGATGTTCTTCGCCTCGTCGAGGGCCGCTTCGATCCCCACGCCGTAATAGCCGACATTGCAGTCGGCCGTCGTCCGTGTCGCCATGAGATAGGCGAGCTTGCCGCCAAGACAAAAACCGACGGCGCCGACCTTGCCCGTGCAGCCTTCGTGTTTGCGCATGAAGTTGAGGGTCGCCTTGAGATCGTCGACCCCTTTCGCCTCGTTGAAGCCCTTGTAAAGCTCGAACGCGCGCGCCCATTCGGCTTGGGTCTTGTCCGTGATCTGGATGCCCGGCTGCTGACGCCAGAAGAGATCGGGACAGATTGCGAAGTGGCCCTGCTTTGCGAGATCGAGACAAACCTCGCGCATGACATGATTGACGCCGAATATCTCTTGGCAGACGACCACGCCCGGTCCCTTGCCGGTGGCGGGTCGGGCGAGATAGGCGGAGAAGCTGCCGCCGTCGGCGGCGGCGATCGTTACCTCAGGCATGATCCGCTCCTATCGTTGACGATTGTCGGTTTATCGATTGGTTGAAGGTCGGGTGATTGGTGCAAGACTATCGTGCGCCGCCGGGCTTGTCACGACCGCGGCCGTCGCTGCGTCGCAATGGGCAAATGCAAGGTCAGCTCAACCCGGAGAGCAGGTCCGGCTGCTCAAGGGCGAGCAGTTTTCTTTTGGTGGCCACACCGTCTCCGCCGGAATAGCCGCCGAGGGAGTTGCTCCCGATGACACGATGGCATGGGATCACGATGGGGATCGGATTGGCGCCGCAAGCGCCGCCGATCGCGCGCGGAATGCTGTCGACCTCGCGGGCGAGCGCGCCATATGTCCGCACCGCGCCGTAAGGGATCCGTTCGAGGGCACGCCAGAGCCGGCGCTCGAAGTCGCTGCCGCGGGGCTCGGTCGGCAAGTCGAATATCGTGAGCCTGCGGGCGAAATAGGCATCGAGCTGTTTTTTCGTTTCGAGCAAGAGCGGCGTTTCGTCCCGGCCGGGTCGTCGGCGACCGATGTGTATTTCCGTTATGTAATCGCCATCGGCGACGACAGTGATAGGGCCGATCATGCTGGGGATCGTCAGGCTCGCCTTGCTTGTCGAACGATCGGGCTCTTTCATCGCACGCTCATGATGTTGGCACGTGTGCGACCGGTCCCAACGCCATTCGGAGACCATCGGTCGACGTGATGGGGAGGGAGCACGTTCTACCGGTGCAGACATAAGCGGTCGGCTTGCCGTCATGAAGGCCCTTGCCGTGTGCGGGATGTTCCGCGGGCAGGGAGATGCCGGGCGAGACGATCTGGACAAGGCGGTTCGGCTGGGACACGCCATAGGCAGCTCGTCGGAGTGCCTCGAATGCCGGATCACCCGGCGTTCCAGCCAGAACGACCTGAATGGCGTTGTCGTGAAGTGCGGCAGCACCGAGCAGGGTGGCGAACGAGAAAATATTGTCACCGAGCTGTCCCGAAAAGGCGCTGAGTACGGCGTCGGCACGCTCGCGGTACTGCACCTTTCCCGTGTGGTAGTAAAGCCTTGCAAGTGAGGCGGCCATTGTGCCGTTACCGGAGGGTGTGGCGTTGTCGCTTGCGCTTTTGGTTCGCACGATGACGTCGGTGACATCGTCCGCGGTGAAAAAATAACCGCCGCTCTCGGTGTCACGATAATGCCTGTCGAGGATTTCGACCCAGGACTCCGCAAGACGAAGATAGTCGGGCTCGGTCGTCGCCTCATAAAGCATCAGGGCGGCATCGACCATGTTGGCGTGATCGTCGAGCGAGCCGGCATGCTTGAGCTGACCGGCGCGGTAGCTATGACGCAGCCGCCCATTGGCGCTCATGCGCCGACTGACAAATGCGAAGGTGCTTGCGGCTGCTGCGACCCATTCGGGTTTATCGAAGGCGAGCCCCGCGCGAACCAGGGCCGCAATCATCAGGCCGTTCCAATCGGCGAGCACCTTGTCGTCCCAGCCAGGCTTTACGCGCGTTTCTCGATGCCGCCACAAGGTCTTGCGCAGTTGAGCGAGCTTTGCCTCCAAGGCGGGTTCGAGCAATCCGTCCGCACCGATGCGGTTCAGGATATTGACGCCCTCCCAATTGCCGTCGGCCGTGACATCGTAGGTGCGTTTGAAGAACACAGCGTCGTCGCCGAGGAGCCGTTCGATCTCGCCGGCCGACCAGACATAGAAGCGCCCCTCGTGCCCTTCGCTGTCGGCATCCTGGGTTGCGGCGAAGCCCCCGTCCGGCGAGATCATCTCGCGCAGGACCCAATCGACGGTTTCGACGGCGCGGGTCTCGAACAGCGGATTGTGTGTGTCGAGCCAGGCATCGGCAAGAAGTTCAATAAGTTGAGCGTTGTCGTAGAGCATTTTTTCGAAGTGGGGCGCCAGCCAGCGATCGTCCGTCGAGTAACGTGCAAAGCCGCCGCCGAGATGATCGTAAATACCGCCCTGGGACATGCGCACGAGCGTGACCAGCACCGCGTCGCGAAAGGCCCGATCGCCGGAGCGCTTCCAAAGGCGCCAGAAGAGTTTGAAGATCGGGACTTGCGGAAACTTGGGAGCGCCGGCGATTCCCCCATCATGGAGGTCCACCATCCGCAAAAGCCGGCGTGCGGCATCGGCGATCGTGGCTTGGGGGAAGCCCTGTCCGGCGTGCGATTGGCCCAAACGCTCGAGACCCTCGCGCAAGGCGCTGACATTGCGATGCACGGTGTGTTTTTCCTGGCGATAGACCTCCGAAATGCGATTGAGAACATCCCGGAACGCCGGTCGGCCGTACCGCGCATCCGGTGGAAAATACGTGCCGCCCCAGAAGGGTTCTCCCTCCGGGGTGCAGAACATCGTCAAGGGCCACCCGCCATGTTCCCCCAGGAGTGCGAGCGCGTGCTGATAGATGGTGTCGATGTCGGGGCGTTCTTCACGGTCGATTTTGATGTTGACGTAAAGCGCGTTCATTATCGCGGCGGTTTCGGGATCCTCGAAGCTCTCATGGGCCATGACGTGGCACCAATGACACGCCGCATAGCCGATCGAAAGAAGGATCGGACGGTCGAGGCGCTTCGCCTCCGCCAGCGCGTGGTCGCCCCACGGCTGCCAATGCACGGGGTTGTCCTTGTGCTGGAGAAGATAGGGGCTCGTCTCGCGGCCGAGTAAATTCTGCGTGGTGGGGTCCTGCGGGGCGAGGTCTTGGCTCATGGTGTCCCGGTTGGTGTTCGGGTGTGGTGGATTTCAAGTTTCGAACATTTTGGCGGCATCCGCGTTCAGGAAGGCGAATGCCACACTAGAGATGATGCGAAGGCGCAGATTTGTCGAATCGCGCCGCGTGCGTGAAGGCTGGGGATTTGGTTGTCGTCCAAGGCTTACCCAAACCGAGCGGCTGGCGTAATGTCGCAATAGTGCGGCGGGGAACGCCGGGGCTCAACGTCAAAATCGGTATTCCCGCCCGAGCGGGCGCGAGGCGGAGGATTCCCATGAAGGTAAAGATCGACGTCGACTGCACGCCCCAGGAAGCGCGGCTTTTTTTCGGCCTACCGGACATCGAACCGATGCAGAAAGCGCTGCTCGCGGAGATGGAGGCGCGCATGCGCGCCACGTTGGCGGCCACCGATCCTGAGGCGCTTTTCAAAATTTGGCTGCCCGCGGGCGTGCAAGGTTGGGAGCAGTTCCAACAGATCATGCGCTCGCATCTTGGCGGTGACGCACGGCCCGACAAGAAAGGCAAGTAGTGGCGCGGGACACGATTTTCGCGCTGTCGTCGTCCGCCGGTCGTGCTGCAATCGCCGTCATTCGCGTGAGCGGTCCGGCATCCTCGACGGCGATTCGTGGATTGACAGGGAAAGGGCTGCCAGCACCCCGCTTCGCCCAGTATGCGCGGCTTCGGGACCCGGAAAATGGGGCCGCGCTCGACGACGGTGTCGTCCTTTGGTTTCCCGGCCCGAAGAGCGAGACCGGCGAGGATATGGCGGAATTTCAAATTCACGGCTCCCGTGCAACGGTCGATGCAATGCTCGAGGCGCTTGCGAAACTTGCGGGATTGCGCCCAGCGGGGCCCGGCGAGTTTACAAGGCGCGCGTTCGACAATGGCAAGCTCGACCTCACGGCCGTTGAGGGGCTTGCGGACCTGATAAACGCCGAGACTGAGGCCCAGCGTCTTCTGGCATTGCGCCAGATGAGAGGCGAACTCGGACGCCTCTATGACGGCTGGCGCTCCAGGTTGGTCGCGATCCTGGCCCATGCCGAGGCCGATATCGATTTTCCGGAGGAGACGGCGGACGCGTTGTCGGCAGGGTTCGTGCACGACGTTTCGGCAATCGAAACGGAAATCGTTCGACACCTCAGTGACGGGCGGCGTGGGGAGCGCACAAGGGATGGGCTTTCGGTCGCGATCGTGGGTTCCCCCAATGTGGGGAAATCGAGCCTTCTCAATGCCATTGCGCGCCGGGATGTCGCGATCGTCTCTGCTCGCGCGGGCACCACGCGCGACGTGATCGAGGTGCATCTCGATTTGGCGGGATACCCGGTGACCCTTGCCGATACGGCGGGAATTCGCTCAAGTGGCGATGAGATCGAGATCGAAGGTGTAAGGCGCGCCGTCGCGCGCGCGGAAGATGCCGACCTGCGGCTTGTGGTCTTTGACGCAACACGATGGCCCGAAATGGAACGTTCGGTTGCGACCCTCGCCACGATGCCGAGTATTTTGGTCTTGAACAAAGTCGACTTGGCCGCGAGCACCTTGGACATGACGTTCGAGGGTCGGCCCTTGATTGCGGTTTCGGCGAAGACGGGGCACGGACTCGCGGGGCTCATGGAGAGGCTGGAGTGCCAAGCGGTGGCGTTGTTGGGCGTTTCGTCGGCGCCCACGCTCACCCGGCTCCGCCATCGCGAGGCGCTGGAGAGTTGCGTCGCGGCGCTGCGTCGCTCCGCGACTGCCGCACTGCCGGAGCTCAGAGCCGAAGATTTACGGCTCGCGATGCGCCAGCTCGGGCGGATCACGGGCCGCGTTGAGGTGGAGGCCATTCTCGACGTCGTTTTCCGCGATTTCTGCATCGGGAAATGACCCAGCCGCACGTGCGGTCACGTTAATCATTTCACGTGAAACCCCGGAATCTTGCGCCCGCTTTGACTCTCATACGAGGCCCGCGTAGAAATCCGGGCCATGAACCAAAATCCATCGCGGTACGACGTCGTCGTGGTCGGTGGCGGCCACGCGGGCTGTGAGGCGGCGGCGGCGGCGGCGCGCGTCGGCGCGCGGACGCTCCTGTTGACCCATCGGCTGGATACGATTGGCGAAATGTCATGCAACCCGGCGATCGGTGGCCTTGCGAAAGGCCATCTGGTCCGTGAGATCGATGCACTCGACGGCGTCA
>DASPOR010000151.1 GCA_035625915.1 Alphaproteobacteria bacterium
CGAGACGAAACTTAATGGCGCAAGAAATGACTTTGGAATTTTCGTCCACCACTGGGAGGGCGCCGAAGCTCATGACGACTTGCTTACGCTTACTCGCCACATGAATGTCCGCGTCGGTGACCTTTGGAAGCAATTCTGCGAATTGCTTGAGGCGCGGATCGTCCATTTGTGGCGCTCCATCATTTTGAATTGTGAGTCGTATCCCACATGATGAGGGCGAGCATATCGCGCCACTGTTCGCGAGTGTAACGGCGTATAGCGCGTTGCACAGAGACCAGACCGCCGATAAGTGAGCCTCTTACCTCGCTTTTATACTTGCTTATAATAGCAGTGCTTATTATAACCAGCGCTATGAACGATGTTGAACTCGACCGCGCCTTTGGCTTCGTCGTCCACGACGTCGCCCGGCTGCTCGCCAAGCGATTCGACCAGCGCGCCAAGAGCCTTGGCCTCACCCGCGCCCAATGGCGCGCACTTGCCTTCCTCGCGCGTGAAGAAGGAGTCAGCCAGGCGCGGCTTGCCGACATCCTCGAGGTCGAGCCGATCACCCTCGTCCGCCTTGTCGATCGCATGGAAGAAGCCGGCTGGGTCGTGCGCCGCCCCCATCCGACGGATCGGCGGCTGCGTCTCCTCTTTCTCACCGAGAAAGCGCGCGACACCTTCGCACGCATGCGCGTGATTGGCGCCAAGGTCCGGGCGGAAGCACTCACCGGTCTCACGACCGAGGAGCACGATCTGCTCATCGACCTCCTGCTTCGCGTGCGAACGAACCTTTCCGAACCCGTGGCGGACCCCGTGAATCCACAGCCCTTTGCGTCGGAAACACCCGATGCGACGGCAGCATGGAGTGCGAAGGGATGAGCGAAGCCAAGCGCGAGCCGATCCCGCTTCGTCGCGAGGAAGTACGGCCGGCCCCAGCACCCAAAATGGGCAGCCGGCTCCGGCGCGCGTTACGCGGACGAGGCCGGTTCGTCGCGATGATGATCCTGCCGCTCGCGATCCTCGTTGGGGGTGCATACGTCTATCTCCTCGGCGGGCGCTTTGTCTCGACGGACGATGCTTACGTCAAGGCGGACAGGGTCACGGTCAGCGCCGACGTGGGCGGGCGCGTCGTCGAGATCGCCGTCCACGAAAACGAGCTGGTCAAGACGGGGCAGCTTCTCTACCGCATCGACGACCGGATCTACCGCATCGCGGTCGAGCGCGCCAAGGCGCAGCTTGCCGACGCCAAGTTGCAGATCGAGGGGCTGCGCGCCACTTATCGCCAGAAACAGGCGGATCTCAAGGCAACACAGGATACGCTCGTCTACCAGCAGCACGAGTACGAGCGTCAGCAGCAGCTCCTTGCAAGCCACGTCGCCTCCCAGGCCCAATACGACGCGGCACGCCACGCCCTGGAGAACGCGCGCCAGCAGGTCGCCGTCGTCGAGCAGCAGATCGCCAACGTGCTGGCAAGCCTCGGCGGCGATCCCAATATCCCGCCCGACCAGCACCCCCAGGTCCTTCAGGCGAAGGCGCAACTCGATCAAGCGGAACTCGATCTTTCCCACACGGTCGTCACCGCGTCGACCGACGGCATCGTCACCCACGTCGATCAACTCCAGGTCGGCGACTATCTGAACGCCTCGGCACCCGCCTTCGCCCTCGTCTCGACGACACATGTCTGGGTCGAGGCGAACTTCAAGGAGACCGATTTGGCGCACATGCGCGACGGGCAGGAGGCAACCGTCGATATCGACTCCTATCCCGACAAAACCTTCACCGCCAAGATCTCGAGCATCAGCCCGGGTACCGGCTCCGAGTTCTCGGTGCTGCCGCCGCAAAACGCCACGGGTAATTGGGTCAAGATCGTGCAGCGCGTACCGGTCCGCCTCGTCATCGACAATCCCGACCCCGACCGCCCGTTGCGCATGGGCATGAGTGCAACCGTCGAGGTCGACACGAATTATCGTCGCTCGCTCTGGGGCCTCATTCGATCTGCCTTCGCGGACTCCAAGTAGTTTCCGATGACGGCCGTCGCCGAAGCCCACCACGGTCCGGTCGCCAATCGCGGGCTCATCACCGTGTCGATCATGCTTGCGACGATCATGCAGGCCCTCGACACGACGATCGCGAACGTGGCCCTCCCCCACATGCAAGGCAGCCTCGCGACGGCGCAGGACCAGATCACCTGGGTGCTGACGTCCTATATCGTGGCCGCGGCGATCGCCACGCCGCTCACCGGCTGGCTCACGGGCCGCTTCGGGCGAAAGCGCATGTTCCTCCTTGCGGTTGCCGGCTTCACCGCCGCCTCCGCTCTCTGCGGTGTCGCGGAAACACTCGGCCAGATCGTGCTTTATCGATTGCTTCAGGGCCTATTCGGTGCTGCCCTCGTTCCGCTTTCCCAAGCCGTGCTGCTCGACATCAACCCGCGCGAGAAGCATGGCCAAGCGATGGCGATCTGGGGGGCGGGCATCATGGTGGGGCCGATCCTGGGACCCACGCTCGGCGGCTGGCTCACCGAGGATTACAACTGGCGCTGGGTCTTCTACATCAATCTGCCGATCGGAGCGCTCGCTTTCCTCGGTATTTCGATCTTCGTGACCGAGACCGTGAAGGATCGCGCGCGCCCGTTCGATGTCTTCGGCTTTGCGATGCTGAGCCTCGGCGTGGGCGCGCTCCAACTGCTGCTCGATCGCGGCGAGCTCAAGGACTGGCTCGGCTCGACGGAGATCCGCATCGAACTCGCCCTCGCGGCGATCGGGTTCTGGGTGTTCCTCGTCCACATGATGACTGCGGCCCATCCGTTCGTCTCGCCCGCCCTCTTCAAGGACCGCAACTTCGTGGCGGGGCTCATCTTCATCTTCATCGTGAGCATCATTCTTTATGCGACCCTCGCCCTCCTGCCGCCGCTGATGCAGGGCCTCATGAACTATCCCGTGGTCACGACGGGCACGCTGCTCGCACCGCGCGGCATCGGCACCATGGTCGCGATGCTCGTGGTCGGTCCGTTGATCGGCAAAATCGACATCCGCCTGATCCTTGCCGTCGGCTTGGGGCTCACGGCGTTTTCCCTTTGGCAGATGTCGCAATATTCGCTCCAGATGGATTCGGAGCCGATCATCGTCGCCGGAGCCGTACAAGGTGTCGGCCTCGGCTTCACCTTCGTTCCCCTCAGCACGGTCGCCTTTGCAACCCTCGCTCCCCTCATCCGCACCGAAGCGGCCGCCGTCTTCAGTCTTGTGCGGAACATGGGCGGCAGCATCGGGATCTCGGTCGTCGAGACGATGCTCGACCGCAGCACGCAGGTGAACCATGCCGACCTCGCGGTCAACGCCTCGCCGTTCAATTGGGCGCTCGCAGCACCCGATGTCCAACGGTACTGGGACCTGCATACGACGGCCGGAATGGCCGCTCTCAATGCCGAGATCAACCGCCAGGCCGCGATGATCGCCTACCTCAACGATTTCAGGCTCATGATGGTGATCACGATCGTGGCGATCCCGCTCCTCGTTCTGCTCCATGTGCCGAAGTCGGCAGCCCGCGGATCGGCCGCGGCCGCGATGGAGTAGAACCCGAGGCAAGGGGTATTCGAAAAGCGAAAGGCCCGCAGGATGCGGGCCTTCGTCATTCCAAGACTTTCGCCAGTACGAGGGATCAGGCGGCAGGTGTGCGTTTCTCGAGCGCCTTCTCGATGCGGCGCTTCACACGCAAGGCCGGCATCGAAAGATTCCGATCCGGCTCCGACAGCAGGAACGCATCGAGCCCGCCACGATGCTCGACCGTGCGCAGACCCGCCGCACTCACGCGCATGCGCACCGTCGTCCCGAGCGCGTCGCTCATCAGCGAGGCCTGCTGCAGGTTCGGCAGAAAGCGACGACGGGTCTTGTTGTTGGCGTGGCTGACGTTATTGCCGGTTTGAACGCCAACGCCGGTCAGGGTGCAACGACGCGACATAATGCTATCCCTTTGTCCTTTCAGGCTTTTCGCCTCAGCCACCATGCGAGAAAGCTTGCCTGGCCCACCGAGGACGGGGCAAGAGGCTGGCTTTTACCGAATAGGCCCTTGAGGGTCAAGGGCTGCAGCGATAGCGTAAGGCCCTTCGAGCCAAGTGGCGTGTCGAGTTTGCACGCTTGTTCGAGAAAATCCGGCGTCCCGCGAAGCGCTTCGCTCGTCTGCGCGGACGATTGAATCTCGATGTGCTTTGGGAGTGGAACATCGCATGCCTTACCGCTTCGTGATCGCCGACGTCTTCACCGAAAAGGCGTTCGGCGGCAATCAGCTCGCGGTCTTCACCGAGGCCGAGGGATTGTCCGACCGCGCCATGCAGGCCTTCGCGCGCGAGATCAATTTCGCCGAGTCGACCTTCGTGCTTCCGCCTCGAAATCGTCAGCATACGTGCCAAGTCCGTATCTTCACCCCCGAGAAGGAACTGCCCTTCGCGGGGCACCCGACCGTCGGCACCGCGGCCGTTTTGATCCATGTCGGGAAAGTGCAAAGCGATCTTCAGTCGCTTACGTTCGAGGAGGGCGTGGGGCCGGTGCGCGTGGAAATCGAGCGTGGGAAGACGCCGACGTTCACCCGTCTCGTTCTGGAAAGGGAAGCGGAGATCCCCTCGGACACGCCCGGCCGCAAGGAAGCGGCGGCAGCACTTTCGCTTTCGGACGGCGCCGTGCTGGACACGTGGTTCGCAAGCGTGGGTTTGCGATTTAGCTTCGTCCACCTGCGCGATCCCGAAACCGTCGACCGCGCTTCCCTCGACCGTGCGGCCTGGTCGGCGAATTTCGCCAAGGCATGGGCCGCACCGCTCTTCCTCTTTTCGGGCGACTTGGCGCCCGGCAGCCGCCTCTATGCGCGGATGTTCGCCCCGGGACTGGGGGTCAGCGAGGACCCCGCGACGGGTTCCGCCTGTGCGGCACTTGCCGCAACGCTCGCGGCGCGCGAGCGGCAAGGCGAAGGCGATTTCGCCTGGCGTGTCGACCAGGGTGTTGCCATGGGCCGTCCAAGTGTGATCGAGGCGCGTGCCGAAAAACGTCGCGGCCGCGTGGCAAAGGTGAGCGTCGGCGGCTCGAGCGTGATCGTCGGCGACGGTACCATGGCGGTTCCGCCGGGATATTGAGCGCATACCCGGTCGCCGTCGTGGGTCCCTTTCGGACCATCTTCCGCAACGGCGACGAAGCCAACCGGGCGGATGGCGTCACGCGAACGGCTTGAACTGTTTCGAAAGCTGCAGCCCCTGGCGCTGGTATGAAGAACCGATCCCGGCACCGTAGAGCCTACTGGGCCTGTCCGTCAGTCGTTCGAAAACGAGCCGGCCGACAAGCTGACCGTCCTCGATCATGAACGGCACATCGTGAGAACGGACTTCGAGTACGGCGCGCGTACCTTCTGCGCGCTCGTCGGCATGACCGAATCCGGGATCGAAGAAGCCCGCATAGTGGACGCGGAATTCACCGACGAAGGTGTCATAGGCGACCATTTCCGCCGCGTGCGTCGGCGGGATGTTTACGGCTTCCTTTGAGGCCAGGATGTAAAACTCTCCAGGATCGAGGATCAGGCTCGTGTCTTTGGTCGCGTAGATCGGTTCCCAGTAATCGACGGGATCGTACTGGCCGACCCTGTCGAGGTCGATCAATCCCGTGTGCTTCTTGGCTCGAAATCCAACGAGTCCGTCACGATTCTCGCCAACCAAGTCGACCGTCAACGGCACACCTTCGCTCAGAGCCACCCTGCTCAGATCCCGATCGACCAACCCCTCCTTCTCGTGCAGCGCCAGGATCTCGGCCGCTGAGCTACTCTGCGTTCCTCGTCGAAGCCGAAGCTGGTTCAAGCGCGAGCCTTGATGCACGACGATCGAGAAGGTTCGTGGTGAAATCTCCGCATAAAGCCGGCCATGATAGCCGGCGGCCACGCGATCGAACTCCGTTCCATGGTCGGTGATCAGTCGAGTAAAGATATCGAGCCGCCCGACCGAGCTCTTCGGATTTGCGACACCCGCGACTCGCCCTGGAAGTTTCACATGCTCCATCAACGGAACGATGTAAGCGCATCCCCGTTCCAGAACGGCCCCATTCGTCAGGTCGATATCGTGGGTTCCATATTGTGCGATTTTGTCATGCACGGTGCGCTGTTCTCCCGGCAGGAAGCTTGCGCGAATCCTGTGGGCGAACCTGTCGAGCCTTAGATCGATGCTCGCCGGCTGAATCTGTTCATCGAGAATGCCATTCGCGGCATTGACCACGCCGTCCGCAACGAGTGCCTTAAGTGCCTGATAGGGCAGCAGTCCCAGGCCTTGGTTCGTCGGTGTGTTCATCTTTTTCACGGTGGCGTCAGGGAAAAGGGTGTCTGCCTCGGGTGTCATTGCAGCGCCCATCTTCGATCTTTTGGTGAGTCCCATTCCAAAGCAAGCCCCCTCCGAAAGTCATGGCGTTCCAACGCCAGGGTAGGCGACTAAATCAGTAAATCCAATGCCTTGCGCAAAGATTTTTTGCCGAGGATATCCCGAGTTTTGGCACGCCGGTCCGACAACAAAAAACGATGGATCAACGTTCATTGGCGCAGTTATCCCCATGTGTCATCGGGTACAGCCTGTGCGTAAGTGGGTGAATTCTGTGTATAACTGAGCGGCAAAATGTCTTGCCCCTTTCGTTACGACTTTTGGAAAGCCTCGAGCAATCGCCGGGCGCCGGCGGTGGGGCTCACCCTGCCGGCAGCCACGGCCTTCTCGATTTCCTCGATTCGCTTGCCAACACCCGGATGGCTTTTGAGATTAGCAAGCAGAGTCTCGGTCGCCTCGCTCCATAACCAGGCGCGCGCCTGTTCCTGGCGCCGGGTTGCGAACGTTCCGTTCGCCGTCTGGGCCGTTCGGTAGCGTTCGACGATGTTCCAGGTCTCCGGAATCCCCTTGCCGTCGAGAGCCGAGCATTGGGCGACCGGCGTGCGCCATTTGGGTGAACTCGGCCGGATGAGTTGGAGGGCACGGCGGTAATCGGCGGCTGCGCGATTGGCCGCCGACAATAGTGCGCCATCCGACTTGTTGACGACCACAAGATCGGCAAGCTCCATGATCCCGCGCTTGATTCCCTGAAGTTCGTCCCCGCCCGCAGGGGAGGTCAGAAGGATGAACATGTCCACCATGTCGGCGACGGCGGTCTCGGACTGCCCGACACCAACCGTTTCGACCACGATCACGTCGAAGCCTGCCGCTTCGGTAACGAGCATCGCCTCGCGCGTGCGCCGCGCAACGCCGCCAAGCGTCGCACCGGCGGGTGAAGGGCGGATAAATGCTTCCGGCGCGTTCGAAAGATTTTCCATCCGGGTCTTGTCGCCGAGAATGGAACCGCCGCCGCGCTTGGAGGACGGATCGACGGCGAGCACGGCAACGCGATGTCCCTCGGCGATTGCGTGGAGCCCGAACGCCTCGATGAACGTGGACTTGCCTACGCCGGGCGCCCCGGAAATACCGAGCCTCATCGATTTGCCGGTCGACGGCATCACTCGCTCGAGAAGTGCTTCCGCCCGTTCGCGATGGTCGGCGCGCGACGATTCGACAAGCGTGATGGCTCGCGCGACCGCGCGCCGGTCGCCGGCATCGAGCGCATCCGCGAGGCGTGCCACGTCGTCGATACCGGTCGCCTTCGCTGCCTTACCGCCGGCACTTCGCCCCGAATTCATGAGCCCTTCCTATCCGAATCCGCAGCAACGCGCCACGGCCGGCGCTCCGTTATTGGAGGGGAAGCGATAGGGGCGAAAGCTCGCGGCCTGTACGCTTGCCCCAATCGAGGGCCGGCACGGCCGCTTCGGCCTTGGCGGCGGCCGCAGTAAGCCGCTCCGCGGCACCTTCGTAATCGAGGCTAAGCACACGCCCGTCGGCCACGACCTTGACACCGTCGACATAGACGTCCTTGACCGCCCGCTCGGCGGCCGAATGGATGAGACTGCGCAAGGGATCGCGCACCGGCTTCATGGCCGGTTCGTCGAGGTCGATGAGCACGAGATCGGCTTTGGCTCCCGGGACAAGCCGCCCAATATCGTCCCGCCCGAGTGCTCGCGCCCCGCCCACCGTCGCGGCATGGAACACATCGCCGGTCGCGACGATCTCCAGTTGACGCGAGGCGGCCCGACCTAAAAGGGCCACCATGCGCATCTCCTCAAGCATGTTGTGGGGGAACGTGTCGGTCCCGACCCCAAGATTGACACCCGCTTCGCGGTAACGATTGAAGTGCTCGAGCAACATCCCGTGCCGCACGAAGACTGTCGGACAATGGGCGACGGTCGTCCCGGTCCGCGCAAGAACGTCAAGATCCTTGCGTGTCCCCCACCGGATCCAGGAGTGGCTGTCGAGGAAGATCGCGTGGGAAACGATGCTGTTCGGCCCGAGGATGCCAAGGCCGTCGAGCCACTGCAGGGGCGTCATACCGTGGCGCCGCGCCATCTCGTTGAATTCGACGATGCTTTGGGCGGCATGGATCTGGAGCGCTATACTCCGCTCCTCGGCCGCGTTCTTCGCCGAACGCAAAAGCTCCGGCGTGCAGGTGTCGACCTGGGCCGGCATGATCATGGCGGAGAGCCGGCCGCTCGGGTGGTTGAGTGCGCGGTCGACAAGCTCGAGCGCTCTTTCCATTGCGCCCGCACCGCCATCCGCACTCCACTCGTAGCGAACCTCGCGGCCGTTTTCCGTATACCACCGCGCCGAGCGGAACCCCGGCGCCAATATGCCGCGCAGTCCGCTCTTGGCGATGAGATCGAGCCAGCCAGGGTAGGGTGAGGAAATGTCGACGAGCGTCGTCACGCCGGAGCGTAGCAGCTCCGCATAGGCAACTTCCGCGCATGCCAGTCGGCCAACCTCGTCAGGGCCATATGCCGGCATGAAGTCGTAAAGTCCCGAGAGGCCCATGCGTGGATTGCCCCCGTCTTCCGAAAATCCCTTCGAAAGCGGCTCCGAATAGGGATGCGAGTGGATGTTGACGAGGCCCGGCATCACGCAAATCCGCCGCCCGTCGATGATCTCATCTGCCTCGCCGCGGTAGCCGGTGCCCACGAACGAGATTTTGCCATTTGCGAATGCGACGTCCGCACCCCGGAGATAGCAGTGGTCGCCCCGAGTCGTGTCCCATGCGACCGTCCAGTCCGCATTTTTTATGAGCGTGGTCTTGGTCATGAGCCCCCCATTGGTACGGCACGTCTATCGACAAGCGTCGTCGCTTCGGCACGTTTTTCCATTGTGCTCTCAAAAACCCTCTTACGTTTGAAGGCGCCCCGCCCTCCGTCAGGGTACGGCCTCGACCGACTCCAGGCTGCCGTTCGTATCTCCATCGACCGCGGCCAGACTGTGCTTGGCCGCCGCCTCCTGCTGACGCGTCCACATTTCGGCGTATTTACCGCCGCGGCGTAGAAGCTCGGCGTGTCTGCCGCGCTCGGCGATGCGGCCTTCGTCGAGAACGATGATTTCATCCGCGTCCACGACGGTGGAAAGCCGATGAGCGATCACGAGTGTGGTGCGGTTTGCGGATACTTCGCGCAAACTCGCCTGAATCTCCTGCTCGGTCTTTGAATCGAGGGCCGAGGTGGCCTCGTCGAACACGAGGATTTTGGGATCCTTGAGAATCGTGCGCGCGATGGCGACGCGTTGCTTCTCTCCGCCGGAAAGCTTCAAGCCGCGCTCGCCGACCATCGCCTTGTAGCCGTCGGGGAGGGCCATGACGAAATCATGAATGCGGGCAAGGCTGGCGGCTGCTTCGACTTCCTTGCGCGTCGAATCCGGGCGGCCATAGGCGATGTTGTAGTAGATGGTATCGTTGAAGAGGACCGTGTCCTGGGGAACGATCCCGATCGCCGCGCGCAAGCTCGCTTGTGTCACGTCGCGCACGTCCTGTCCGTCTATCGCGAGGCGCCCGCTGCTTACGTCGTAGAAGCGGAAGAGAAGCCGCGAGATGGTCGACTTGCCCGCACCGCTAGGCCCGACGATCGCGACCGTCTTCCCCGGCGGAACCATGACCGATACGTCCTTGAGGATTGGCCGCCGCGAGTCGTAACCGAAAGAGACTCGCTCAAAGACGACCTCTCCGCCGTTCACGATCAGCGGCTTGGCGCCCGGGGAATCCTCGATCTCCTGGTCGACCTTGAGAAGGCGGAACATGTCTTCCAGATCGATGAGGGACTGGCGCATCTCGCGATAGACGAAGCCGAGGAAATTGAGAGGGATGTAGAGCTGAATGAGATAGGTGTTGACCAGCACGAAATCGCCGACCGTCATCTCTTTCGCCACGACACCATGCCCCGCCATCACCATGATGACTGTAAGCCCGAGTGCGATGATGGCGGCTTGGCCGACATTGAGGAGTGAAAGCGTCACTTTACTTCGGATCGAGGCTCGTTCGTAGCGGGCCAAGGAGTCCTCGAACCGGCGCGCCTCATGACCCTCGTTCCCGAAATACTTGACCGTTTCATAATTGAGCAAGCTGTCGATCGCCTTCGTGTTCGCCTCACTGTTGCTGTCGTTCATCTCCCGGCGATATTTCGTGCGCCATTCGGTGATTCCAAGTGTGAAAGTAATATAGCCGGCGATGGTCACGAATGTGACCAGCGCATACCAGAAGTCGAAAAGCGCCCACAGGATGCCGCAGACGAGTCCGATCTCGACAAGGGTCGGCAATATATTGAAGAGCATGAAGCTCAGCAGGAACTCGATGCCCGTTGTCCCCCGCTCGATCGAGCGAATCATCCCGCCGGTGCGCCGGTCGAGATGGAAGCGCAGCGACAGATGATGAAGATGCTCGAATGTCTTGAGGGCGACTTGCCGTATCGCGCGCGCCGAGACCTTTGCGAAGATCGCGTCGCGAATCTCCCCGAACCCGAGCGCAAGAACGCGCGCCAAGCCGTAAGCCAGGATGATCCCAATGGGCACGCCGACCGCCACTTTGGCCGCAGCCGATACCCCGGCCCCACCGGCCCCGAGGCTGTCCACCGCCTGCTTATAGAGAATTGGCACGTATACGTTGCAGACCTTCGCACCCACCAGAAACAAAAGGGCCGCAACCACCCGCACCTTGAGTTCGACGGCACCTCGCGGCCAAAGATAGGGAAGAAGCGTGCGGATCGTGCGCCAGGCCTGACGGGCGGAGCGCTCTGGCGACGGCATCGGGGAAGGCAGTGGGTTCATGACGGTGAAGTTAGTTCGGGCGGATTGGCAAAGCCACAGAGAACTGAACGGATCGAGTGAGGTCAGCAGCCGGCGCGATCCTATCGCTCGTGTGGCCTTGAACCCGAAATTCACCTTCCGTCGCGCACCCAGATCGGGCGAATTTCGGAGTCGCCAGACGAGCGACCGGCGCTAAGATATATCCTTCATGGTAGCACGTGTCAGCATACCGGCGGCGGCGCTTCTGCTCGCGGCATTAATGCTGATCCCAATTTCGCCCTGCGCCGACGCTGTGGCAGCAGAAGCGCGCCTTCGTTTCAGCCTTACCTACGAGATGTTTTGGCACGGCCTGCCCGTCTTCAGCATGGCAACCAGCGGCACGCTTGACGATAAACATTACACCGTCGCCTCGACCGACCGAACCCTCGGCCTTTTCGGCCTCATCGTCGACTACAATGGTCATGCCGAGACGGACGGCGCGATCTTGGGCGGTATTTCGTGGCCTTCGGTGCGTCCCAAAAGCTACCGCCAATACGCCCATTGGCGCGGAGACGACCGTCACGTCACCCTCGAATATGGCGAGAGCGGCCTACGGAACGCCGATGTGGACCCGCCACCTGAGAGAGACGACCGCGATCCCGTACCTGCCTCGCTTCAGTACGGCACAATCGATCCGCTCAGCGCCTCGATTCTACTTGGCGCCTATGCCAGGCCTCAGGAGCCCTGCGACGCGCGCGTGCCGATCTTCGATGGACGCCAGCGTTACGATCTTAGGCTCGACTATATCGGCATGGAGACGATTCCGAAGAATGTCGATGCCGCTTTCGGTGGCGAGACGATCAAGTGTCGCATCACGATCGAACGGATCGCCGGCTTCATAAAGAAGTATGCAAGCGCGCCGCCGCGTCGGCCATCGGTCGTTTGGCTTGCTCGCTTCGCGGACGGAAGGTTTCTTGTGCCGGTGCAAATCGAGATCGACACGAGTTGGGGGGATGTGATCGGCCACCTCACAGCGATAACCATTCGCCGCGATCCAAGTGACGCAAATTAATTGAGCCTGCCGATCGAGCGTGCGAGCACCATATAGAGCTTACCCACGTCTGAGGTCAGAAAAGTGGCCGAGAGCAGCCCCTCCGCATCGGAACGGTCCGCCTGATCGAGAAGTTCCTGAAATTTCGAAATGTAGGCATTGACGTAGCCGCGAAATTCGAAGTTCTCCTCGTACTTGTCGCGAATCATCGGCACGAGCGGCGCATCGCGCAGCGTGAGGATGTTTCGCACGAACACGCCGCGGTCCCCCTCCTGATAGCGGCGCATCGCGTTCCTCGGCGGTGGACGCTCAAGAACGCGTCCGAGATCGAGCGCAATCGAGCCAAGTTCTTCGCGCACGGCCTTGGATGTCTCGAGAAACCGGTCGCGGACGGCCGTGCCCTGGACCTCGGAAATGTGCTTTGCCTGTTCGGCTGCCTCGCGAGCGGCGCGCGCAAGCGTTTCCGATTGCCCGTGGAAAAGTTCGGTCACTGCCTTCATATCGATTTGGACACGCTCTACTGTCTGGGTAAGTTCTTGCACTTCCCTGTGCATATTTTCGCGAACGCTCTGGATACGAAGGGCTGCCTCGCTCGAGGCCGACTCAAGCGCGTCGTTTTCTTGCCGCACGCCCTGGCTAACTGAATTGAGGCGGGTCAAGGCATTGGCCGCGGCGACCTCGACTGCCTCCGATTGCGTCCGGAGTGCCGTGCCGACTCCGGCAAGTTCAGCGTTGACGCGCCGGGCAACGCCGGCGAAATCATCCAAATTGCCGCGGACTTGAAGTGCGAGCGAGTGAAGCGCCCCACTCGATTGGGCGGCGGCATCGCGCAACTCGCTCGTTGGCCCGCGAAGCGCCGCGACCGCGGCATCACCGAGCACAACCGCTCTTTCGGCCGCTTCCGCGAATTTGAGGGTGTGCTCGCGAAGCGCTTCTTCGGCTGCCGCGGCGCGTGAGTTCGCGCGATCCGCAGCGTCGCTGAGCTCGGTGCTACGATGTTGGAGCGCATTGGCGAGTTCGAGCTGTCGCCCGCTCGTCTCTTCGGCAAGACGCGAAAGTTCTTTGGCCTGGCTAGAGAGTGCTGCATTGAGGGCCTCGGCACGTTGCGCTGCATCGTTGCCGGCTTCGCTCAACGTCACCGATTGCTCGCCAATCCGTGTGGAGAGGCCTTCGATTTGCTCGGATGCGCGAGCTGCCCGTTCGGAAAGCTCGCCCGCCGCGGTTTGCCATAGGGCGGCGATTTTTCCGACCACGGCCTCGGCAATTTCCGACGCCGCGACGATTTTCTTCGTCTGATTTTGAATTGCCGTCTCGGCGCGCTTTTCCTGCGACACGGCGCGTTCTGCCATCCCTTGCAGCTCGAGCGCTCCCTCGCGCATGCGGTCGCGCATTCGCTCGGTCTGGGCGAGGGCGCGATCGGAGGTCGCCGAAAGCTGATCGCCCTGGCGGCGCAACGCCTCGCCGATCGAATCGACCTGAGCGTTTGCACGCTCGGCCGCCTGGAGGAGATCGGCCGCCTGTCGTCGCAGCAAAGCGCCAACCGCCTCGACCTGGTCCTGGGCCAGAGCACCCGCGGCTTCTACGCGACGGCCATGGATCTCAAGCGTTTCGCCAAGCGCCTTTGTGCGTTCACCGGCCGACGAAATCGCGTCTGTCAGGTGCTCGATCTGGCCAGAGAGGTTTGCTTGAAATTCAGTCGCCTGCGTTGTGGCGCGCTCCGCTTCCGCCCATCCGTTTCCCGCCACCGCAGCGACCTCGCGTATTTGCAAGGTTAGTCTCTCGCCGATTTCGGCCGCGGTCGACGCCGCGCGCTCGGCAACCCGGGCGAGCTGGTCCGCGCGCGCGCCCAGCATGGCGTCAATCGCGCTTGCCCGGCGGTTGGCGGTGTCGCCGGCATCGTCTAGCCGGACATGTGCTGCCGAAATGTGCTCTTGCAGCGACGAAAGCTGCCCTGAAATGCGCCCGTCCATGGCGGAGAGTTGCGAGGCCGTGCGTTCAGACGCAGCCGAGAGCGCTTCGGCACTTCGCGCCATCGACGCTTCGAGATTCTGCGACTCGCGAGCCGTTCGCTCGGACGCTTCACCAAGGACGCCTGCCTGGCGCGTCAGAACCGCCTCGACAGCACGCGTTCGGGCCTCCGCCTCGGCGATTACGCCTGCAAGGATATCGCGCTCGCGCACCCGCAGCGATTGGACTCGTTCGGCGCTTGCTTGCAACCGGTCGGCGAGATCGGCCATCTCGCGCAAATCGCGAGCCACGAGTTCGCGGGTTTCCCCCGCACGCGCGGTGGCCTCGGCCACGGTTGAAAGCAGCTCGCGGCTTTCCGTGCCAAGAGCGTCGCGCAGCGCTTTCGCCCCGTTGGCGGCGCGATCCGCTGCACGTTGCAATTCGTCGGCCTGACTCTTGAGTGCGCCAGTGATTTCGCGAACGCGCGCCGCGGCACCTTCGGCGGGAAACGTCAATTCCTGGAGGTAGCGGACGAGCATTTGCGCTTCGGCCCGCTGATCGGCGCCGCGCGCCAAATACGCAAGGAGCAGCCAGAGAAAGGCAAGGGGCGCAAAGACGCCGGCAAAGACCAAAGCAAGCTCGTGCGGCATGAGGGCAATAATCCGAACCCAACCGATCTTGAGCGTGAGATCGGCAATGCATGCTCCAAGCCAAAGCACGGTGATGAAGGCGCCTACTGTCAGGAGAAGGCGTGCGCGGCGGTGGTCCACACCCCGAGATGCCGGGCCTTTGCGCAAGACTACGAGATCGCGCCGCCCCGCAAGCGGTGTCGCCAAGTCGTCCCGAAGAGCGTCGCTCGTGCCTTCCGTCAACGCGTCATGCCGCCTTTCGTTGTCGCTTGATCAAGGAAATGATCTCACTCGCCGCGAGCGGAATGTTGGTGCCAGGGCCGTAAATCGCCGAAACGCCCTTCTTGAGAAGAAACTTGTAATCCTGCGGCGGTACGACGCCGCCACAGACGACGATGATGTCGTCGGCCCCTTGCCCCCTGAGCGAGTCGATAAGCGCCGGCACGAGGGTCTTGTGTCCCGCAGCCTGGCTCGACACGCCGACGACGTGCACGTCGTTATCGATCGCCTGCCGGGCCGCCTCTTCGGGCGTTTGGAAGAGAGGACCGATGTCGACGTCGAAGCCGAGATCGGCGAACGCCGTCGCAATGACCTTCGCCCCTCGGTCATGCCCATCCTGCCCGAGCTTGACCACGAGGAGGCGCGGTCGACGGCCCATTTCCCGCGCGAAGACCTCGACTTCTGCCTGGACGCGTTTGAAGCCTTGGTCGCCCTCGTAAGCCTGTCCGTAAACGCCCGATATGGAGCGTATCACCGCGCGGTGGCGCGTAAAGACGCGTTCGAGCGCGTCGGAAATCTCGCCGACTGTGGCGCGGACGCGGGCGGCCTCGATCGAAAGCTCGAGGAGATTGCCGTTATTTTCTCGGGCGGCATCGGCAAGCGCTTCAAGGGCGGCCCTGCAGCGGTTCTCGTCGCGGCTTTGGCGAACCTTCCGCAACCGCTCGATCTGTCCTTCACGGACCTTCGTGTTGTCGATGTCGAGCACTTCGACGTGGGTCTCCTCGTCCGCCTTGAACTTGTTGACCCCAACGATCACCTCGTCGCCAAGATCGATGCGAGCCTGGCGGCGTGCCGCCGCTTCCTCGATCCTGAGCTTCGGCATCCCGCTTTCAACCGCCTTGGTCATGCCGCCGATTTCTTCGACCTCCCGGATGAGCTGCCACGCAGCGTCGGCAACGCTCGCCGTCAAGTGCTCGACGTAATAGCTTCCGCCCAGAGGGTCGATAACCTTGGGGATGCCGCTTTCATCGCGGATGATGAGCTGGGTATTGCGGGCAATACGGGCGGACGCCGGCGTGGGTAGCGCCAATGCCTCGTCGAAGGCGTTGGTATGGAGCGATTGCGTACCGCCCAGAATGGCTGCCATGGCCTCGATCGTCGTCCGGATCACGTTATTGTAAGGGTCCTGCTCCGTAAGGCTCACGCCCGAGGTTTGGCAATGGGTACGGAGCGCCGAGCTGACCGGGTTTATGGGATTGAACGGCACCATGAGGCGGGCCCATAGCAGCCGTGCCGCGCGCAGCTTCGCGATTTCCATGAAGAAGTTCATGCCGATCGCAAAGAAGAAGGAGAGACGCGGCGCGAAGTCGTCGATGTCGAGCCCACGCGAAAGTGCCGCCCGCACATATTCGAGTCCATCCGCGAGTGTAAAGGCAAGCTCCTGTACCGCTGTGGCGCCCGCCTCCTGCATGTGATAGCCGGATATCGAGATCGAATTGAATTTCGGCATGTGGCGCGCCGTGTACTCAATGATGTCGGCGACGATCCGCATGCTCGGTTCCGGCGGGTAGATGTACGTGTTGCGCACCATGAATTCCTTGAGAATGTCATTCTGGATGGTGCCGGAGAGTTTGGCGCGCTCGACCCCCTGCTCCTCGCCTGCCACAATGAACGACGCGAGCACCGGAAGGACAGCACCGTTCATCGTCATCGACACGCTCACTTCGTCGAGCGGTATGTCGTGAAAAAGGATTTTCATATCCTCGACGGAGTCGATTGCAACGCCGGCCTTGCCGACGTCGCCGATCACGCGTGCATGATCCGAATCGTAACCCCGGTGGGTCGCGAGATCGAAGGCAACCGATAGCCCGGTTTGCCCGGCAGCGAGATTGTCCTTGAAGAACCGATTGGTCTCTTCGGCCGTGGAAAATCCGCCATATTGGCGCACCGTCCAGGGCCGATTTGCGTACATGGTTGCGCGCGGACCGCGTAGGTAGGGCGGGAAGCCCGGCAGCGTGTTGACGTCCTCGAGCCCTTCGAGATCGGCGGCCGTGTAGAGCGGCTTGACTTTGATACCCTCAGGCGTTTGCCAGTTGAGGCTGTCCGATCGAGCACCCTTGAGCTCGCCGGTCACGGCCTTCTCCCACTCCTCAAGCGTTCGTCTCGGGAAATCCACCATCAGCCGCTCTCAACACCGCTAATTAAGCCCAGAATTATATCGTGGTGACAATCGATGCCAATGGATTCATGGCATTATCAGACATCGCCGGTTCACGGAAGCCCGAGTCGCCGTCGAATCGGGGCCCGCGACGGCCCTGGAGACAGCGCCGTTGTCGCAGCGGCCGACGGGCATCCGTCTGCGACTATCTTATAAAGATCGCACGTGCGAATTGGGCATGGGACCCGGTACATTGGGTAAACGATTCGGCCGCAGGCATCCGAGCATGACATATTGGGACATCAGCCCGCCGATCCGACCGGGGATTCCCGTATGGCCGGGCGATACGGCCTATGAGGAGACGCGGACCTGGCACCTCGACGCGACTTGCCCGGTCAATGTCGCGAAGTTCACAATGTCGACTCACACCGGCGCTCATGCCGACGCCCCACTTCACTACGATGCTGCGGGTGAGCCCGCCGGGGCGGTATCGCTCGAACCTTACCTCGGGCCCTGCCGAGTGATCGATCTTTCGGGCGTGCGGCCGGTCGTTCGGCCCGACCACGTCGAGCCCCGTCTTGCCGGTGCGGTCGAGCGCCTGCTGATCCGCACATACGCAAAGGCCCCAAGCGAGCATTGGGACTCACGCTTTCCAGCCATTGCGGCTGAAACGATCGAGCTTTGCGCCGCGCGTGGGGTGCGCCTCGTCGGGGTCGACACCCCATCGCTCGATCCCCAGGAGTCGAAGACAATGGACGCGCACAAAGTTGTCCTCCGCGCGCGCATGGCGATCCTCGAAGGCCTCGTACTTGACGAGGTACCTCCCGGCGACTACGAGCTTATCGCACTGCCCCTGAAGCTCGCCAATCTCGATGCAGCACCGGTCCGCGCCATCCTGAGGAGTCTCCCGCGATGAACGCACCAAGCCCGCTGACCCGCGATACCCTTGAAGCGCTCGACCGCGAAGACCCGATCGCGCGGTTCCGTGACGCATATGAAGTTCCGGAGGGCATCCTCTATCTTGACGGCAATTCGCTCGGAGCGCTCCCCAAGGCCACATCGGCGCGGGTCGCCTCGGCAATCGGCGACGAGTGGGGTAAGGATCTGATCAAGGGCTGGCGGCAGCATGGATGGATGCAGCTTCCCTACCGGATCGGCGACAAGATCGCAAACATGATCGGTGCGGCACCCGGCCAAACCGTGGCGATCGATTCGACGTCGATCAATCTCTTCAAACTCTTCGCGGCCGCCTTGCGGATGGCGCCCGGGCGCAAAACGATTCTCTCGGTCGACAGCAATTTCCCGACCGATCTCTATATGGCGGAAGGCCTCGTCCAGCTCCTGGGCCAGGATTATCGCCTTCGCCTCGTCGGGCGTCATGAAATCGCGCACGCGATCGATCGCGATACCGCACTCGTGACGTTGACCCACGTCGATTTCAAGACCGCCGAAATATACGACATGGCAGGCATCACCGATCGCGCGCATCGAGAAGGCGCTCTCATCCTCTGGGACCTTTGCCACAGTGCCGGCGCAGTCCCGGTCGAACTTGACAAATGCGGTGCGGATTTCGCGGTCGGCTGCGGTTACAAATATCTGAATGGCGGGCCAGGGGCTCCGGCGTTTCTTTACGTCGCCAGTCACCACCAGGAAAAGGTGCAACAGCCCCTCTCGGGATGGCTCGGCCACAAGGACCCCTTTGCCTTCGAGACCCACTACCGGCCGGCACGCGGCATCGCGCGTACTATTTGTTCAACCCCAGCTGTTCTGGGCCTGACGGCCCTCGAATGTGGCGTCGACCTTCTGCTGGAGGCGGGGCTGGCGCGTTTGCGCGCAAAGTCCATGAAGTTAACTGACCTATTCATTCACCTCGTCGAACAGCAATGCAGTGCTTTCGGTTTCACCATCGCCAGCCCGCGCGAGGCGACAAGTCGCGGCAGCCAGGTCTCGATCCGCCACCCCGCGGGGTATTCGATCATGCAAGCACTGATCGCGCGCGGTGTGATCGGCGATTTCAGGGCCCCGGACTTCATCCGCTTCGGCTTCGCGCCGAGCTATTTGCGCTTCGTTGACATCTGGGACTCTGTCGAAATTTTGCGCCAAATCATGGCGGAGAGCGCTTTCGAACGACCCGAGTTCAAGGTGCGCGCGGCGGTAACGTAAGAATCGAGCCGGGATTACTGTGACATGATCAAGAAGCGCAATCCGCTCAACCTGAACCCGCTCCAGCTCAAGACGCTCACGCTTCTGCAGGAGCTTGCGCACCTGCCGGAGCATGCGACGGACAATGGCGATGGGCGCGTCATGGTTTCGAACCTGCCGGCACCTCACGGCGACCATTTCCACGTCGGTGCCTATACCGTCCTCGCGCGGGACGCAACGGGCCTTTCGAATCCCTCGGCCTTTGCGGCCCTCGAGCGCAAGGGGTTGATCCAATCGATGTACCCCATCGGCGCGGTTCTGACGCCCGACGGTATCGCCTACGACACCGGGTTGCGCGAGACGATCCTCCACGGCCTCCATCACCATTAGGTGCGCACCGACACCTGCGGTGGCGAACTGCTGGCTCGGCTTCGCAGGCAAGGCGGTTGCGGACTTATTCCGCGGCGGGCTCGCGCTCAACGCCCCGTTGTATGTCGCACGGCGCCGCGGCCGAATTTGGAAATCCGTTCTCTTGCCTTTTAGATTCGCCCGCCGTCGTGGTTGGCGTTCAAGCCAGAGGAGGTCACCATACGAAGGCGGGGATCGCGGCACACGGGATATGCCCATCGCGCGCGCATGTTTCGGCAAGCACATGAGGATCGGGAATATCGCCGTGTCCAATCCCGAGTTCTTCGGCATGAATGCCGCCGGTGACGAGCACTGAATCGATCCCGACGGCAATAGCGCCGGCGATGTCCGTGCGAAGGGAATCGCCAATGGCCACGATGCGTCGGCGATCGATGCCGCCGAGCCGTGCAAAGCAAAGCCGATAGATTTCGGGGTGCGGCTTGCCGAAATAGCGCACCTCGCCTCCGAGCGCTTCGTAGCGCATCGCAAGCGTGCCCGCGCAGAGAACGCGTTTGCCGCCCCGGATCACTTCAAGGTCGGGATTGGCGCAAACCATCGGCAAGCGCCTCTGGGCGCCAGCGGTCAGCGCCGGCAAATAAATGTCGATGCCGTCATCGTCCCAGTCGACGCCCGTCGCCAAGATAAAGTCCGCCTGCTCGATCCGCCCGACCCGTTGCATGTCGAGCCCGCCGAGCATGCCGTAATCGCGCGCTGGACCCATCAAATAGCATGCCTTCCCAAGAGTCCTGAACCACGGGTCGGCATGCGACTTCATCGCCGCGTATGCCGCCTCGCCCGAAGAGATGAAATCGTCGTAGAGATCGTGCGGAATGCCCATGCGTTCCATCGCGGTCACGATCTCCGAAACCCTGCGCGGCGCGTTAGAGAGCAGAAGAACGTGCTTACCACGCTCCCCGAGTCGTCGAAGTGTGTCGGTAACCCCCGGATAGGCGGTGATGCCGTCATGGATCACGCCCCAGAGATCGAGGATGAATCCATCATAGCGCGCCACGAGAGACGCCACGCCTGGATAAAACGGAATCGGCCGCGGATCGAGGAAATGCTTCGGCGAAAGAGGATTCATCGCCGCACCTCTTGCCACGGTTGGACTCGAATGAAAAGCGTCAAATCGGTGGCGGTGCGATGCTCTCGCGCTAGATTTCGGGGCTCGGTCGAGGTTCGCCGAAGAGAAAGCCCTGGGCGTAATCGAGTTGGTAGTCGAGAAGCTCGACAAGGCTCTGCTCGTTTTCGACTTTTTCGACGATGAGATCGAGCCCCGTGCGATCGAGCGCACCTTTGAGGGCGCGGAGATCGAGTGTTGGCTTTTCACCTCGAATGCTCTTGAGCACGAGTGCCGTATCGAGCTTGACGAAATTGAAACCGCGCTCACGCAACGTGCGCAGATCGAGGCGCAGGTCGCTCACCCGGTCGAGCGAGAAGCGAAATCCGTAATTGGCGAGAAAGCCCAGCTGGCGAAGCGTTGCCGCGTCGAAGCGGTTCACGTCTGCCTGGCCGAACTCGAAGAAAAGATGCGGTGCGAGCTCGGCGTTCTGGGTCATGAATTCGACGAAGTCGGTGAAGAAGGTTCGGTCGTTCAGGTTATTGGGCGAGATGTTGCAGAAGAATCCGACTTCGCGATGGCGCGTGCGGGCCTTGCGCACGAGCTGGACGCATCGGAAGAGCAGCATGTTGTCGACGGCGCCAATAAGGCCTTCACGCGCGGCGATCTCGAGAAATTGCTCGGGCGTGATTACGGTTCCGTCCTCGGCACGGATTCGCGAATAGCATTCGTAGAATCGGCGCTTGCGCTGCGGCAGGCTCACCACGGGCTGCAGGTAAAGGTCGACACGATCGGCCTTTAGCCCTTCGCGCACGAATTCGAGTATTTGGCTCTCGTCGAGCCCGGTCGCGACAGTGGCCGCAGGCCGCGCCGGCGCCGTCCGCACGGTCGCCGCCACGGCGACTTCGGACACGGCGACCTCGGCCGCGGGCGCCGGCGTGACGGCACCCTTTTCCTGGTTTCTGCTCGCGTGAAGTTTCTCGACAAGAGATTGCAGCACGCGCACCTCGCTGACGATCTCGCTCACGTCGCGACCGCCGGTTTTGGCTGGCGAGCCGCCCGAAGTCTGGACAGCATCATGAACGCGCACGATGCCGTGGCGCAATGCATCGAGGTCGAGCTTGATTTCGTGAATGGTCCGCTTGAGGCGCTCGAACTCCGCACTTGTGCCGCGCCCGGCCCAAAATCGCGCAAGAAGCGTGTAAAAAAGCCCACCGGCGATGAGAACAAAGCCCCCGACAAGGTAGGAATCGGGAACGGCGTGGGTCGAGGTGGCGGAACCGGCTGCCACGGCGACGATCCCGAAGAAGGCCAGGATCAGGAGATTAAGGTAGATCGGCATGGAGCTCCGGGCTTCGGCAACCCTTGTCAGCCTCGTCGAAAGGTCTTGAGATATGGTTAATGTCGCCTTGCGTCGACCTGCCTCAGCCGCACTTTACCTGCGATGCGCCGCACCGACCGCCTCCGCGACGCTATTGAAGCCGTCGCCGCGGAGGTGTGCCGCGAGCTCGGCTTTGATGCGGTTCACAAGCAAGGGGCCATCGAAAACGAGCGCGGTGTAAAGCTGCACGAGCGAGGCACCCTTGCGGATCATCTCGTAGGCGTCACTACCGTCTGCGATCCCGCCAACTCCTACGATCGGTATGCGCGCCTCGGTCAGCCTCGACATTTCGCCGACGATGCGACTTGCAAGCGGGTAAAGCGGACGGCCCGAGAGGCCACCCGCCTCCGATCTGCGGGCACTTACAAGGCCAGGTGGGCGCAATACGGTCGTGTTGCCGACAATGAGCCCGTCGAGCCCGCGCGCGAGGGCGATTTCGGCGATATCCTGGCAATCTTCGGGCGTCAGGTCCGGTGCTATCTTAAGGAGGATCGGCGGCCGGTTCGTGCCGGTCGATTCAGCGCGCGCCGCGTGCACGGCGGCGATAAGTGCTTCAAGCGGTTCCTTACCTTGAAGGGCGCGCAGTCCGGGCGTGTTCGGCGACGAGACATTGACGACGAGGTAATCCGCGTGCTTCGCGAGAGCCGCAACACCGGCGCGGTAGTCCGCAGCTGCATCCAAGCTTTCCTTGTTCTTGCCGAGATTCGCACCGAGGATGCCTTGCTGCTTGCGTGATGCGAGTCTTCGTGCGACCGCTTTCAAACCCTGATTGTTAAATCCGAGCCGGTTGATGAGGGCGCGATCCTCGGTCAGGCGGAAGAGTCGAGGCCGGGGGTTGCCCAATTGCGGGCGCGGCGTGACCGTACCGGCTTCGGCGAAACCGAAGCCGAGCGCCAGTACGGCATCCGGCACTTCGGCATTTTTGTCGAATCCGGCGGCAAGCCCGACCGGGTTTGAAAAGTCCAGGCCGAACACATTCGTGCGCAGGACCGGGTCGTCGGGCCCGGCTTGCCGAGGTACGAGCGACGACTTGAGCGCCCAAATTGCGGCGCGATGCGCACGCTCGGGCGGCAGTAGCCTCAGGCAGGTCGTGGCAATGCGCGCAAAATCGGCCACTGCAATCAACCCCGATCGAGTTGGGGGAAAATATGCCGCCCATCAGGGCCGAGCGGGAGCGCCTCTACTGCGCGCACCGTGTCGACCGGCAGCGTGCCATAGAGATGAGGAAAGAGGATTCCGTCGCGCGAAGGCTCCCACCGCAACGCCTGTCCAAGTGCGTCCGGATCGACCGTGAGAAGCACAAGACCCGCCTGTCCCGCACGGTGTCTCGCAGCACTCGCCTCGACTTGCCCCGCGGTCGAGAAATGGATGAAGCCATCGCGCAAATCGTCAGCTGAGCCGCGATATTCGCCCTCGGCGAGGGCCGCTTGCCAGTCAACCCATTTGCAGATGTGATAAATGCTTTGCGCTGGCATGGTGCGAGATCAACGCATGATGAGATTACATCGAATTAGGAGGCCGCCTCACCCTCCCCACGCCCAGACGAGAGGGCTGTAGCACAGAGTTGGCGAGGGGGGCCGAGCTTACAGAAAGCGGACGAAGGGGGACACTGAATCGATTTGATCCCATCGAGCCCTCCGGAAGACTGTCTGCAGCCGGTATCGCCACGAGATCGGCACGTCCCACGACCGGGCTTTCACGGCCGTAGCGAAATTGCGTCTCATTTTGAGAATCGAGTGCGCTCTGCGCGCGGTTTTCGGCTCATGATCGGCGCCTTCGCCCGTTCAGTGGAGCAAAAATTTGGGTTGTGATCGAAGTGCTTAGCGCCGAGTAAGCCGAAACCAGCACTTGCCGTCTTCTCACCACCTTGGGTGGCATCGATGTTGCTCATCCTTCGGCACGGATGACCGAATCTCGATAGGGCGATTGTTCTCGCCTTCGGAGTGCGCCGGAAATATGCCGAACCACGATATTCCCAGTGCTTACCATGGCCCGGCACTCGCCCGAGCCCTTGAGGTGCTTGAGGCGATCGGCGAGGCTGGCCTCGCCGTGGTTCCGGTCAATCCGACCGAGGCCATGGTCGAAGCGCTCGCCCGCGCTGCCGGGACCAGCCACGCCACCGCTCGTAAAATTTACAGCACCCTCCTCAAAGCAGCGGAATAGGTAGCCGGCCTATCTCCCTTTCTGATGCAGTGCAACAAAGCGCTCGGAACCTGCATCAAACTGCGCCTCTTTCAACCCTGTCTCGCAAATGGGGTGGGTGGACAAGTGCTGCACACTCAGTATGCTGAGCGGCCCTATGGGGCGCTGGAAAGCTTTAGGAAGGATACGCAAGCATGGCAGGCGAAGCTGGTAAGAGAGCGTGGACGTACATCGACGGCAAGTGGCTTGAGGGCAATCCGCCGGTCATGGGACCGCTGACCCAAGCCGCGTGGCTGAGTGCGGTCATCTTCGATGGGGCGCGCGCCTTCCAGCGCAAGGTGCCCGATTTGGCTTTGCACTGCGAGCGGGCGATCCGCTCCGCCATCACAATGGGTCTCAAGCCCAAGGTTGGCGCCAAGGAGATCGAGAAGCTCGCCCGCGAGGCCGTGGCAAAATTTCCACCCGACGCCGAGCTTTATATCCGTCCGATGTTTTGGGCGGAGCACGGAGGTGTGGAGCCCGATCCCGATTCGACGCGGTTCCTGATTACGGTCTACGATTCCCCCATGCCGAAGGACGTACCCTTCAGCACGTGTTTTTCGCGCTTCCGCCGGCCAACACCCGAGACTGCGCCGACCGAGGCCAAGGCCTCGTGTCTTTACCCCAACTCGGCGCGAGCACTCCTCGATGCGCGGGACCGAGGCTTCGAGAACGCGATCATGCTCGACATGAATGGAAATGTCGCTGAATTCGCGGGCGCAAATATCTTCATCGTGAAGAACGGCAAGACCGCGACGCCCGTCGCCAATGGCTGCTTCCTCGCCGGAATCACACGCCAGCGGATCATCAAACTGCTGCGCGAGGCGGGCCACGCCGTGGAGGAGCGGCGCGTGACCCCCGACGACGTGCTCGGTGCCGACGAGGTGTTCTCGGCGGGCAACTACGCCAAGGTGCTGCCCTGTAACAAGGTCGAGAGCCGCGACCTCCAACCCGGCCCGGTTTACCGGCGGGCGCGCGAACTCTATTTCAAATTCGCCGAAGGCCAGACGCTTTAGGCAAGCTCCATTGTCATAGGAGTTCGCCTTGTGCGGGCGGGTAGGTGACGGATTTGCCCTCGACGTGCGCGAAGGGGGTCAACTTGTGACGCTGTCGCTTGTCGGCTGCCATGATGTGCTCGACAGGGGTCCCGCGCGCGGTCAGTGCGTCCGCTACAAGTGAACGATGACAGCGCCAGGGGACGGCTTCGGCGCACATGATGGCAACCTGCTCCGCTTCCGCTGACCCTATCAGCTCCGCGATCTCGGCTTCGAACTCGACGCTATCCATGTAGTCCGCGAAACCCCGGAAGCCGTCATTGCGCCAGCCTGCGTTGGGCGAATCCTTGCGGGGCCGGCGAAGTCCGCCTAGGCCCTTGCGGTGCTCGTAGGCAATGCCGACACGTGGCAGGTCCGCCTCGAGATTTTCGCGATTGAATTGAGGATTGTGGCGTGATCGCGGAATCGTGCGGATGTCGATAAGCCGTGTGACCGCGCATGCACGCAGCATCGCGATCAGTTCCTCGAGGGAACGGGTCGAATGCCCGATCGTGAAGACCGAATTGGGCGGCATGTGCGACCCCCTCGACCTCATCGGCTCCAGTCCGATTGACGGACGTCAGGCAGCGCTTAAATCCTCGCCCGCCAGCGCCTTTCGCATGAGGGATACCGTCTCGGATATTCCGTAAAGTGCGACGAACGAGCCCATGCGCGGCCCCTGGCTTTGCCCGAGAAGAACTTCGTAGAGCGCTTTGAACCAATCCCGCAGATTGGCGAAACCATGACGCTTTCCGACCTCATAGATCTCGGTCTGGATTGCCTCGCCGTCCATATCACCTGGAAGCCTCTCGAGTACGCCGAGAAGCTCCATCATGGCCGCGCGCTCCTGCTCGTTCGGTGCACGGAAGCGCTTCGCCGGCTTCACGAAATCGCGGTAATAGGCAAGCGCGTAGCCTACCAACCGATCGAGCATCGGCTGTTGCGCGGGGCTGAGGCCGGGCGAATAGCGCGAAATGAAGCCCCACATGACCGACTTGTCCTCAGTATGGCATACACTCGCCAGATTGAGCAAAAGTCCGAAGCTGAGCGATGCTTCGACTCTCGGCGGCTTACCGTCGTGAATATGCCACACCGGATTCTCGAGCTTCTCGGCCTCGCCTTGGGACGGATACGAATCGAGAAGCGTTAGGTAATCGTCGACCTGACGCGGGATCACGTCGAAATAGAGCCGCTTCGCTGCCCGCGGTTTCTGATACATGAAGAGCGACAGGCTTTCGGGAGGTGCATAGCGCAACCACTCGTCGATCGTGAGACCGTTGCCGCGGGATTTCGAGATTTTTTCGCCGTTCTCATCGAGAAAGAGCTCGTATGTGAAACCTTCGGGTGGTTTCGCGCGCAGGATGCGGCAAATTTGGCTGGAGAGCTTGACCGAATCGATCAAATCCTTGCCCGACATCTCGTAATCGACTCCAAGTGCCGCCCAGCGCATGGCCCAGTCGACTTTCCATTGAAGCTTGCAGGCCCCGCCCGTGACCGGCACTTCGACGAGCGTGGCGCTCTCCGGATCGCGATAGACCACGGTGCCAGCTTCCGGTTTGCGCTCGACCATCGGGACTTGGAGGACAACGCCCGTACGCGGATCGACCGGGAGAAACGGGCTGTAGGTCGAACGCCGGTCTGCACCAAGTGTGGGTAGGACGACGGCCATGACTTCGTCGTAATGACGCAGCACCTCGGCGAGCGTTTGGTCGAAAAGCCCGGACTTGTAGCATTCCGTGGAGCTGCGGAATTCGTACTCGAAGCCAAACTGGTCGAGAAACGCGCGCAGGCGCGCGTTGTTGTGGGCGCCGAAGCTCGGGTGCGTACCGAAGGGATCGGGAATCGACGTGAGCGGTTTGCCCAGATGTTGGGCCAGCATCTCACGGTTCGGAACGTTGTCGGGGACCTTGCGTAAGCCGTCCATGTCGTCCGAGAACGCGAAAAGTCGGGTCGGTATGTCGGAAAGCCGCATGAACGCGTGACGCACCATCGTGGTGCGCACCACCTCGCCGAACGTGCCGATATGGGGCAGGCCCGACGGCCCGTAGCCGGTTTCGAAAAGCACATAGCCCTTGGCCGGCGCCATGGCCCCGGTCCGCGCGAGAAGTTTCCGCGCTTCGTCGAAGGGCCATGCCTTCGCCAGGAGTGCCAGTGCGCGTGCGTCCGTCATGTCGTCCAAAATGACCCCATTTTTATGCTGTCTGCGGATGTCAAGACCGCTCTCCAGGCGAAACGACGGTAACGGGAAGTGCGGTCAGCGCATCGATAAGGTTCACGTTAATGCCATTCGAATGCCGGCCAGACAACCCAATTCGGCTCCTCATTCCATTGCCTGAAATGCGAACGAATTTCCACAAGCAACTCCTTAACCAAATTCGACGACGCTCGACGGGACGGCGCCAATCAGGTCGGGCATCGAACAACTGCCATCGTAGCGACGGTAACGGACGCCCCTTATACTCGCCCCATGACAATCGCCTCCAAAGCATCTCGAGGCAAATTGCCCGGCATCGTGGCCCCAGCCCTGGCGCTTGGTGTTCGCACGGCCGTGTGGCTTTCGACGGACGGCGAGATCGA
This sequence comes from Alphaproteobacteria bacterium, assembly GCA_035625915.1. Lineage (NCBI taxonomy): Bacteria > Pseudomonadati > Pseudomonadota > Alphaproteobacteria > Alphaproteobacteria bacterium. The sequence continues at coordinate 27,886 of DASPOR010000151.1, forward strand.
GACGCTTCCAATACAACAGCTTGCGCGTCGTCTCGGCCTCAGCCCAAAGCCGCTCGTGTGCCATCGGCCATCGGTTGCGCGCCGCCTGGGACTGGACCGTTTTGTGGCTCTCGACCTTTTGGAGCTTTACGCATTCGTGCGTCCGGCGAGTTTTTGCTTGCCGACGGTCCGCGGATTGGCGCAAGCGCTTGGCCTTCCGGCACCTCACCAGCTTGAGGACGAAGCGCACACGCTTCTTCGGAGTGCCGAGCACCTGCTTACGGAACTTGCCGCGCGGGAATCTGGGAACGAGGAGACAGTTGCCCTCGCCCAAGCGATGGCGCGCGGGGATTGGACCTGGAGTCCCCTTGTGCTCGCCACCTTGGGTGCTGCCGACGAGATCTGGAATCGGGCTGGCGCCTTTGCCGTGTGGAAAAAGCTTCCGGTCATCGAGGAGTATCCGCCAGAACCACCATCGGGCCACAGTCCGGTAACCCCCACCGAGGCGCGCCATCGCCTGGCCGAGCTTTTGGGACCCGAGGCCGAGGATCGGCCCCAGCAGGCCGACTATTCTTCTGCGGTGACTGCCGCCTTTCAGCCAGCCAACGATGCGGGCGTGCCGCACTTCGTCGTCGCAGAGGCCGGCACGGGCGTCGGCAAAACACTCGGCTATCTCGCACCCGCAAGCGTATGGGCGGAAAAAAACGAGGCTCCGGTCTGGATCAGCACTTACACCAAGAATCTTCAACATCAGATCGACCGGGAGCTCGACCGCCTCTATCCCGCACTGGCCGAGAAATCGCGCAAGGTCGTCATTCGCAAGGGCCGCGAGAACTATCTTTGTCTGCTCAACATGGAGGAGACGGCGGAGCTTGCAAGGCTGCAGCCGCGCGAAGGGGTGGCACTCGGACTGCTCGCGCGCTGGGCGGCCAAGACACGTAGTGGCGACATGGCTGGCGGTGATTTCCCCGCCTGGCTCGTCGATCTCGTGGGTCGCGAACGAAGCCTTGGCCTCGCCGATCGGCGCGGCGAATGCGTCTATTCGGCATGCCCGCACTATCAGAAGTGCTTCGTCGAGCGCAGCGTGCGCCACGCCCGGCGCGCCGACGTCGTCGTCGCCAATCATGCGCTCGTCATGGTTCAGGCAGCACTCGGCGGCATCGACGACAGCTACTTGCCCACACGCTACGTGTTCGATGAGGGCCACCACGTGTTCGATGCCGCGGACTCCGCTTTTTCGGCGCACCTTTCGGGACGAGAGACGGCCGATTTGCGTCGCTGGCTGTTGGGTGCGGAGGGACGTTCGCGCAGCCGAGCGCGCGGCCTCAAGCGCCGCGTGGAAGACTTGATCGGCGACGACGCGGTCGCGGCAGAAGCGCTCGAGGAAATTGTTCATGCCGCGCGCGAGCTACCGGCCGACGGCTGGCTCCAGCGTCTCGGCCAGGACGGCGCGGTAGGCGCCGCTGAGAGATTCCTTTCAAGGACACGCCAACAGGTCGTGGCCCGCGCCCACGACACCGGGACGCCGTACCATCTCGAAACCTCGACGGGCGAGCCGGTGTTGGGCCTGCTCGAGTCGGCCGAGCGACTTGATCGGGCGCTGAACCGGCTTCTCTTGCCGATCCGTACATTGTCTACACGGCTCACGGCACGGCTCGACGACGAGGCCGCGGAGCTCGATAGCGCCACGCGTCTGCGAATCGAGGCAATCTGCCGGGGCCTCGAGCGGCGTGCCGACACTCAGATCGGCAGTTGGATTTCCATGTTGCGCTCGCTGGCCAGGGAAACGCCGTCTGAATTCGTCGACTGGTTTTCGATCGATCGCCAGGATGGCCGCGATGTCGATATTGGCATGCACCGTCATTGGATCGACCCCACGATTCCCTTCGTAGACGCAGTCGCCACTCGCGCGCACGGCATGGTCGTCACCTCGGCAACGCTCAAAGACGGCAGCGACGAACCCTCGGCCGATTGGGACGCCGCCGAGGCGCGCACGGGTGCGCGCCATCTGCCGAAACCGGCAATACGCGCCGAAGTACCGTCGCCCTTCGACTACCCGCGTCAGACGCGCGTCGTCGTCGTCACCGACGTGCGCAAGGACCAGATGGATCAGGTGGCCGCCGCCTATCGCGAACTTTTTCTCGCTTCGGGTGGGGGCGCGCTCGGGCTCTTCACTGCCATTACGCGCCTGCGCGCGGTCCATCAGCGCATTGCCGGCCCGCTCGAGGGCGCCGGCATTCCGCTCCTCGCCCAGCACGTCGATGCGCTCGACACGTCGACCCTCATCGATATCTTCCGTGCGGAAGCCGATGCGTGCCTCCTCGGAACCGACGCGGTGCGCGACGGCGTTGACGTGCCGGGCCGCTCGCTGCGACTGATCGTCTTCGACCGCGTGCCATGGCCGCGACCGGACCTGCTACACCGGGCGCGCAAGGCGGCATTCGGAGGACGGCGCTACGAGGACATGATCACGCGCCTGCGTTTGAAACAGGCGTTCGGACGCCTCGTGCGCCGAGTTGATGACTCCGGTGTCTTCGTCCTCTTGGATCCCATGATGCCGTCGCGCCTTTCCGGCGCCTTCCCACCCGGCGTGACAGTCGAACGACTAGGCCTCGCCCAGGCGGTTTCACTGACCCGAGATTTCTTGAAGACGGAGGAAGCGCTTGACCGTCGTCGAATCGTGCCAATCGCATAGACTCGTGGAAACGCCCTAGGCAATCCAGTACCCTGAGGGGGCGGTCGGATGACGAAACGAGGGGCTGCGCCGCCTGAATATCGCCCGACGGACCTTTGCTTGATACGTTCAGGGGCCTGCCTTGGAAGATCCACAATCCGAGGGTACGGTTGTCCTAAGCGGTCACGAAAGCATGCGACAACCGATCGTCGAGGAGTGCGATGTCAAACCATCACGATGCTTTGATCTATGCCATGGTGCTCACGGCAGCGGCGGATCAGGACATGACCGACGCGGAAATGCGCACGATCGGCGAGATCATTAATTTTTTGCCGGTGTTCAAGGATTTCGACAGCAACCGATTGCCCACGGTGGCGCGCGCTTGCGCCGAGCTTCTTACCAGGGACGATGGCCTCGACAAAGCGCTTGGCGAGATAAAGCGCACCCTGCCCTCCCCGTTGCGCGAGACGGCCTATGCGCTGGCCTGCGACGTGGCGGCCTCCAACGGCATAGCGAGCCAGGAGACGCTGCGTCTTCTTGAACTCCTGCGCGACGGCCTCAATATCGACCAGCTTGCCGCCGCCGCGATCGAGCGCGGCTCGCGGGTGCGTTACGCAGTCCTCAATGGACGCTGAAAACTGAAAAGCGAGAAGGGGCCGCTCCGACGAGCGGCCCCTCTTGTATTGAGCGATCTCCCCGTGCAACACGGGGATTGGGCTTGAAATTAGAAGTCCATATCGCCCATGCCGCCACCCGGCATTGGCGGGGTTGCCTTTTTCTCCGGCTTCTCGGCAACCATTGCTTCCGTGGTTATCAGGAGGCCCGCGATCGAGGCCCCATCCTGAAGGGCAGTGCGCACCACCTTGGTCGGGTCGATGATGCCCGCCCTGAACATGTCGACATACTTGTCGTTCTGGGCATCATAGCCGAGGTTGGCGTCCTTGCCGTCCAGCAATTTGCCTACGACGACCGAACCATCGGCGCCCGAATTCTCGACGATCTGGCGGATCGGTGACTGAAGTGCGCGCTTGACGATTTCGATGCCGTGCCGCTGGTCCTCATTGGCATGTTCGAGCTTCGAAAGCGACTTCGAAGCGTAGAGCAGCGCCACACCGCCGCCGACGACGACCCCTTCCTCGACCGCGGCACGGGTCGCGTGCATCGCATCCTCGACGCGATCCTTGCGCTCCTTCACCTCGACCTCGGTAGCGCCGCCGACGCGAATGACCGCAACACCGCCGGCGAGTTTCGCCAACCGCTCCTGCAGCTTCTCGCGGTCGTAGTCGGACGTGGTCTCTTCGATCTGCGCG